>CATKYP010000159.1 GCA_949840855.1 uncultured Bacilli bacterium
AAAGGATAAAGGAGATAAAGGTTTTGAGTTATTATATGATAATTTATCATATAGAAGAAAATTTATTAGGACTATTTTACTTATTCCTATTGGCATTGTAGTTGGCATTGTTATTACTTATATAAGTATCATAGTTTCAATATTTTATTGGGTATGGTTTACTACAAGTGCAATTAAGCAATTAAAAGATAATTATACTTTGTGGAAAAAAGAAACTAAAAAATAAATTACAATTTATTGAGCAGTTTACTCTGCTTTTTTTATTTTTTTGTATGCAATTTTGCATTTTTATTGCAATTTTGCATATTTTCGTTGACTTTTTCCTTTTATTGTTATAGTATATAGAGCAATTAGGGGGAAGCAGTATGTTAAAAACGCAGTCCATGAATTTAGATTACATACGAACTTTTGTGGTAGTAGGACAATCAAAAGATTATAAAGAAGCAGCAAGTAAATTAAATATTGATTATACAAATGTATCAAGACACATAAAACAATTAGAAGATACTATGGAAACAAAGTTGGTAAAACGAAATTCTAAAAATATTATTGAATTAACTGAAGATGGAAAAACACTTTTTGATGGTTATGAAAAAGCATATAATACTATACTCTTTACTGAAAAAAGTTATATTCAAGGTAAATCTTTAAATACTGGAAAGTTATCTATTGGGGTTTTAAAAGATATTGAAAAAGATATATTGACTGAAAAAGTAAAAAAATTTAAAAATAAGTATCCAGATGTTATTATTAAAATAGTAGAAGGAGAAACAAAGGAGTTATTTGATAAGTTATCAAAATTGATGAAAAATATTGGGATTTAAAATCAAGTAGTGATATAAAATCAAAAAGTATATGCATTGAAAAATATTGTATAGCATATTCTCCTAACCACTTTGATACTCAATTAGAAAATATTGAACAGTTGAATAATCTTCCTTTAATATTACCAATTAGTGATAGACAGGATCGAATGAAGTTCGAGCAATTATTAAGTGAGAATAAAATTAAGAAAAACTTATTCTTAGAAGTTTCAAATTATGATACTGCTTATGACTATGCTATATCAGGTTTAGGTTATGCATTATTACCAAAAAAATATATAAAAGATTCTGAATTAAATTACTTGGATATAGAATTAGATAAAGAGATTTCTATTTCATATATCAATGGAAATTTATCTCCATCTGCTAAAGAGTTTTTGAATTTTTTTAAATAATTTATAGGGTGTTTAATAACACCTTTTTTGTTTGCATTTTTGCAAATACATTTGTAAAATTTCATAACGATTTATTGTTTTCTTTGTGCTATTATATACTCCATTAAAAGCGAGGTGTGTATATGCAAATAATTGAAATGCATTCAAGTTGGTTAGCAGTTAATTCTATTGTAGGGTGTACTAATAATTGTAAATATTGTTTATTACAAGCAACAAATGATAATTGTCATGAACCAAAGATTTTGGCAACACCAAAAGAAGCAGTAAAGCAATTATTGGATTATAAGTATTATGATTTAGATATTCCAGTTTGTCTATTACCCAATACTGATGCTTTTTTAAATGAAAAAACTATTAGTTATTTAATGGAATTGTTGAGAGAGATTAGCAGACTTAATATAAAAAATGATTTAGTGATTATTACAAAATGTAAAATCACAGATAGTGTTATTGATTTAGTAAAACAAATGAAATCAAAAGGACAAAATATAGTTTTCTATATAAGTTATTCAGGACTAGGGAAGGAAATAGAACCTGCAATATCAGAAGAAATACTAAAAGAAAACTTTAAAATGTTAAGTGAAAATAATATAGATGTAATTCATTATTTTAGACCGTTCCTTCCACAAAATTCTGAACCTAAAAAAATTGAAGAAATGTTAGATTTTGTAAGTCAACATACTGATGTATCAGTAACTACTGGACTTGCATTAATTGAAACATTTATTGATAAAATAGGTTGTTGGAATGAAATCAAAGATAATAAAGAACAAGCACTAAAAGCAAATAGTGTTTGGCCTGAAAGTGCTTGGGATTATTTTAATAATTCATACTCACATAAACAACAAACTTTTCAAACAAATACTTGTGGATTAAATGCAAAGTTAAAAAGACCATCATCACAATACTATGGAACATTTGAATGTGAGAATTATAATCATTGTAATGAGGAACAAAGAAATCGTTGTATGATGGCACATAAATTATTAAATCAACAAAAAACTATAAATCAATGTAAAAACTTATTGGAAAAATTAGATTTTGATGTTTCAAATGTAAGCTTTATTTTTGATGAATATGGAAGTTTAGAACTTAAAAATATAGATTTAAAAATAAGTGATGCTTCTTATTTATCTTATAAATTAGGAGTAAAGGTATATATTTCAACAAATAATATTGTTCCCAATACTTATAATTCAACTTTAAATGGTGCTAGACCTTTAGTATTGAAAGTAGGTGTAAGATAATGAAAGATATTATTAAATTTTTAGATACACATTATAAATCTGCTTTAAAATTAGTAAGTGATTTTGATATTACCAAAAATAAAGAGTGGAATCCTAGAGATTATCTTAATGAGTTATATGTTCAATTAGGTCATGTTTACAATGTTTTATTTGCTAATGAAGATATAAATGAATCTAAAAGAAAAATTGATAATTTAGGAGATGAGTTATCTGATGTATTATTACAACTTATCAATTTAGCAAAAATAATGAATATCAATATGTATGATATAAAAGATTATAAGGATTTTAAATATGATAATATAAATGGTATTACAATTTTACTAGGGCAATTAACTGAAGCAGTTATGGAAATTAACGAGTGTCGCTTTAAAAAGAGTAGAGATGGTTTTGACTCCAGTTATGATTTTGTAAAAGATCGCTTGTTTAAATTGTTTATTATCACTTATAATATTTCTAAAGACTATAAACTAGATATGATTAAAGAGTTTGAAGATATGTTAAAAGATGCTAATGGCTTTTTAGATAGATTTAGAAAAGGGAA
>CATKYP010000160.1 GCA_949840855.1 uncultured Bacilli bacterium
CATTTCTCTTATTTCCTTCTTCGTATGAACAACTTCAACTTCAAAAATAATATTTGATAAAAATATAATTAAAAAAAGTCCTACTATGAAAAATAGTAATAGATAGCGATACTTATATATTAAATATTTGAGCTTTTCTATTCCAAATCTATTTAAAATTTTTATTTTACAAGTTGTCTTTAGTTTTTTTATTTTCTGATAGTCTTCTTTATCGATAATAATTATAAGACTATCTTTATTATCTTCTATATAATATAATTGTACTTTATTTCTTATTAAGTTGTTTAAAAAATATCTAAGTGAATGGCCTGTAATTTTTAATTTATATCTATCCATTCAAAACCTCAATTTTGGTAATTTCTCCAGTAATTAGGAGTTCATCATCTAATAACTTATTAATCGCTAAACCCTCACCTGTTACAATAAGTTTTTTGTCATAACTAGTAAGTATTATTTCTTTATTTCCTATTTGCAAAAGCTTATCATAGTTTGTAATATTTACTCTTCCTTTTAAAAGGGTTAATTTAAATTCAGTATTTTGGATATATTCTCTTAGATATTTGTACATATTCTTCACCAATATAAGTTTATGAATGAAATGATAAATTTAGAAAAAGAAAAATAGATTAAATTTGATTAATCTAATATATAATTATAAATTCCAAGGAATAATTTCTAATCTGTTCCATTTAGCTTTCCATTTTTCGGCTCTTTTTTCATAGTTTTCTTTTGAAAAGTCCTTCTTTACTGGCCTAACTATCATACTAAATATGTCATTAAGACCATATGGAGCATATACAATTAATTCATTATTTTCTAGACGTACACCTATAGAAGTAATTGTAGCACCCCAGCTTAGTATAGCTTCTTCTACACTACTATAAGGTTCTATTGGAGCACCAAATTTTTCTTCTCTCCAAAGGTGAACTCTAGCTTCATTTTTAATGTCATATGAAACATCTAAATCTTTTAATAAGCTTTCAACATATTTTATAGTTTCATCTTCTTTTTCGTATGATAAGTCACTATCAAAATAGACAATATCGTAATCTTTAATTCCAGAAGATAATTCGTAATTATGATAATAATTAAATACAGTTTGGTTAATGCTTCCTGCTGCTACATAATAATTTTTTAGTTTTGAGGTACTTAGTACTTCAAGTATTTCCCATAACTTTTCATTTCCTTGTAATATTTTTGTTAATATTTTTATTTGTTCATTTAAACTTTTATTTTTACCAATTAGTTTTTTCATATTGTACTCCTTTTATTACTAGTTGTTGTTAATTATTTCATTTTCGTATAATTTTTTATATGTATTATTATTCTTTAATAGATCTTTATGCGTTCCTTCTGCTACAATTTTTCCTTCATCTACTATCAATATTCTATCTGCTCCTACTATGGTAGAAAGTCTATGAGCAATTATTAGTATTGTATATTTGTCTTTCATATTGTCTATTGCTTTTTGAATTTGATATTGAGTTTCATTATCAAGAGCAGATGTTGCTTCGTCAAAAAGAATTATTTTAGTATTTTGAACAAAGGCCCTTGCTATTGCAAGACGTTGCCTTTGCCCCCCAGATAAAGTTACTCCCCCTTCTCCTACTATTGTATCATATTTATCTGGTAAGTCTTCAATAAAGTCTGTTAGGCAAGCCATTTTGCAAGATTCAATCATCTCTTCATCTGTCAAATTGTCTTTTACTAAACGTAAATTATCTTTAATTGACATATTAAAAATATATGGATTTTGAGAAATTATCGTAATATTATTTCTAATTGAGTATTCGTCTAAGTCTTCTATATCATTACCATCAAGTAATATCTTTCCTTTTTCTATTTCGTATAACTTACATAACAGTGAAAATATAGTTGTTTTTCCTGCTCCACTTTTACCTACAAAGGCAACAGTCTCATTTTCCCTAATTTTGAAGCTTAAATCTTGTAAAACTAAAATATTGCCATAAGAGAAATGGACGTTTCTAAATTCAAAATTTCCTTTTATTTGATTGATATGTTTTGATCCAAAGGTTTCTTTTTTAAATTCATTATTATCTAATATCGAAAAGACTCTATTTGATGATAAATTGAAATTCGTTATTTCAGTAAGCAAATTTTCTACTTGGTTCATAAGATTTGTTAATACTCTTGTTCTATAATTATAGAGAACAATTGCTGTTGCAACTGTAATGTATGATTTTGCTAGTAAATATATTAATATAACAATAAGAAAAAATTTAATAATGGAAGTTATTATTTTTATTATGAAACTATAATTCATATCAGCATTACGCATATCAAATTGACTCTTTGTTAAGGCATCAATGTTATTTTCTATCTCATCTGTAAAAGAACTTTTAGCATTAAGCATTTTTATATCTCTTACTCCCCTTATTAACTCTCCAATTAGTCCACTAGTTCTTTCTCTTTGTTCCCTATATAGTTTTTCTTTTTCTTTTACCATTCTTGCTTTGTTTAAGTTAAGAATAGTAAGTATTAAAGCACCCACTAAATAAAAAAGAAACATTACTTTATTTATAATAAAAACAGCAATAAAAATCCCTATGTCAGTTAAAATATTAGTTAAGTAACTCATACCACGAGTAAAAACTTTGGACATTTCATCTGTATCATTTCCAATTCTTTGAATAAATACTCCGCTTGATTCTTTATCAATGTCACTCTGTTTTATTTTTAATATTTCTTCAACTACATCTAGTTGTATATCTTTAGTAGTTCCACGAAAAAATTCTTGGGTGTTTCTTTTTAATATCCAATGATTAATAAAAGATATAGCTTCAATTCCTAAAATTAATAATGTAGCATATAATAATTCTTCATACAAAGAACTAGATAAATAAACTATTTGTTTGGCACCAATTATAGGCATTAAGATATTTATAATTACGAAGGTAATAGACATCAATGTAAACATTATTAAGTTTTTCTTATATTTTCTTCCATATTTATATACTCGCTTTAAATTATTTACCGTTTCTTTCATTAC
>CATKYP010000161.1 GCA_949840855.1 uncultured Bacilli bacterium
ACCTTAGGAAATACTTATGGATACAAAATAGAAGGAGCAAGTGAGCCTAGTCAAGCAACCCCAGGAGCATTTGATATCAAGTTTGTAGATAAGAATACAACAGAAATGGGAGCAGGAAAATATACAGGAGATACACCTAGTGAGTATTTTACTCCATCATCATTTTGTTGGGGAGATACTTGTGATGATGAAGCAACGAGAAAAGATTCAGGAAATATTGAGTTATCTGGAATATGGATAGCTAAATTTGAAATAGCTGGTAGACTTTCAGAAGAACTTCAATCTATTCCCCTTTTAAAGAGACCTACCGATAGTATTTACAATATATCAACTATGTTTAACCATATTAGAAGTCAATTAAATGGTAATAATGGTTCTAATAATTATGGATTAAAAGGAAGTTATGATGCACATATGATAAAAAATACAGAATGGGGAGCTATGGCTTATCTTTCACAAAGTAAATATGGTAAATATGGAAATAGAAATTATAGTGGGCCTAATAAAAAAATATATCGAAATAATCGAATTGTAAATACAAATATTGAGGAGGTTTTACAAGCTGGATGTAGTGGTGGTAGCCCTAAACCAAATAATGCATTTTATTGCCAATATGAATATAATTCGGGACTAGAAGGAACAGGAGCAAGTACAACAGGAACAGTTTATGGTATATATGATACTAATGGTGCTTCTGTAGAATATGTAATGGGAGGAGTCACTGCTTATATATCTAAATCTGGATTTACTAAATTACCAGAAAAAAGGTATTATAATTCGTATAATATGCAGGGTAATCAATACATAACTAAAATAAAAGGTGATGGTACATCAGCAGACGAAACAACTAGATTTTATGAAGAGCGTTATGATATTCCAAATACTGTAATGTCTTGGATGTTTAGAGGGGGACTTGGTGTTCTTGATGGTGGAATATTCTTTATTGATACCATGGATGGTGCTAATGCGGCTAACTGGAGTACAAGATTTACTCTTGCTGTTTTATAAAATAATCTTATATGTAAATATAAGTAAACTTGTATAGTTGTCAATGATGTGATACTAAAATAAGTAGTAAAAAATTTTATGTAAAATATAAATCCTTCTATGGTAATACAGAAATATAGAACCAAAGAAGGATTTTTGTATGAAAGAAAATAAAAATAATTAAGTTGTAAAGTATAAACAGAAAACTATGATATCCAAAATGCAAACGATATTGCTGCTGTTTTAAATGATCTGTTTAAGTATACTATTTAAACCATGATTAATGCTGAATTCGATCCTCAAATTGTTCCAAAAAATAAAGAGTTAATAACAAATATATTCGTTAAAATTTCCATTTCCACAGGAACAATATATGGTTTATATGATACATCAGGTGGAATGCCTGAATATACATTAGGATTTAGGTCAAAAGGATATAACTATGATTCTGGTTTTGATTTAAATACACCTTTAAGGTATTATAATTTATATATTGAAGAGAAAGAAATAAAAGGTGATGCGACAAAAGAAACTAAAGCATTTTACCATAATGGTTTCAATTTTATAAATACAACAGATCCTTGGTTTCGTAGAGATAATTCTGATAGGTATGAACTAACTAGAGCAAGTGATGCTTTTTGTTATGTACAAACAAGAGGAGAAGTAAATTATGTGTCCTCACGTTTTGTTATATCAACTTGGTAATATATATAATTAAATTAAATTTATACTTATATACATAAATATAAGTCCTATTATTGTAGAAATAATACTTATCTTTTTTCTTTTATAACTAAGAGATTCAGGTAATAATTCATATAAACTAATATTACTCATAATACCTGCTATTAAGCTTAATAATATTCCAAGTAAAAAGTTATCTATAAAGTTTTTTAAAAATAAATAGGCAAGTATAGCTCCTAATGGTTCACTAAGAGCAGCAATAAAAGCATATAAAAAGGCCTTAAACCTACTCTTTGTTGAATAATAAATTGGAACAGCAATACTAATTCCTTCAGGAATATTATGAAGGCTTATTGCAATAAAAAGGCTAAAACCTAATCTCTTATCTACTGAAGCTGTTAAAAAAGTAATAATTCCCTCTGGCAAATTATGAATAATAATAGCAAGCATAGATGTAATTCCTACTTTATAAAGACTATCATTAGATATATCTATATTTCTATTTATATAAGAAGATAAAAGAATTCCTATTACAAAGAATATTAAAATAAATAAAATAGTCAAAGAATTATTATATGTTGAAATTAAATAATTGTAAGACTCTGGTATTAAATCAAAAAATGAAGCTGCTATCATAACCCCACTGGCAAATCCAAGAGATGTTATAATTATTTTTTCTTTATCCTTGAAAGAAAAAAGTATTGGTATGACACCAAGCATTGTAGCACTTCCTGCTAAAATAGTCAAAATAAAAGCATAAACAGTATTAATAGTTATCACCTAAATAAATTTATTACAATTTTTACAAAAATATACCATACCTTATTGCAATTTATAGTAAAATATTGTATAGTATAGCGAAATTAATGAAAGTGGGGAATTATTTTGGATACTAATAAAAGGGAAGAGTTAATAAAATATATAGAAGCACTTTATGATGAAAATTTAGGAGAAACAATAGAATATAGCAAAGACATAATACAAATAAAAGAAGAACAGAATAAATTTATAAAATATGTAAAATTATTTGTTAAGAATAAGATTTCTGCTAGTCTATATTTGGATAGAAGAAAAAATATACTTAAATATGGTCTAATTGATAAGGAAATAAAAAAGGAAGCTGGTACAATTAGTATGAATAGTAGCACTGATTTACAAAAGATATATAATCTTTTAAAATTTGAGTTTTATGCTACCTTTAAAGAGGGCTATACAAATAATATCATTGACGATATATGCCTATTTCCAATATTAGAAGAAAGTATAACTATAAAGATAGATAGTAGTAATAGAGAAGATAAAAAATGGATTTATAATGAATATAAT
>CATKYP010000162.1 GCA_949840855.1 uncultured Bacilli bacterium
TACTTCCATAATTTAATCACCATATAAATATTATCACATCTTTTTAAATAAAAAAAGTAGTTTCATCAACAAATTTATAATCAGTTTTGTATTTAAGTTCACGTATTAGTCTAAATACAGCTTCATCTTTCTTTTTTGCTTCTATCATAATATCTATATCTACTTTATACTTTTTAATACTTTCTAAAAATGAAATAAATTCATTGCTATCAATATAATCATTATGACTTCTAAAGTCCTTTTTTGTTTTATTCTTAGGAGAAGAGAAATGCACCTTTACCTTTTTTCCTTTGAAAGTTGCAAATATTTTTTCATAATCAACATCACTTTTATTGCAAATATAATGATGATAATCAAAGCAAATGGGAACACCCAATTTTTCATTTAAATAAAGACAATCCTCTACATTAAAAATTTTATCATCATTTTCAATTACTAATACTTTTTGTAAATATTCAGGTAAACTTCTAAAATTACTTATAAATCTTGTTAAAGAACACTTTTTACCGAAAGTATTACTACCAATATGAAGAATTAATACCTTCTCATCTATGTTAAATGCCTCCAATAAATTATAATGATATTTTAATATTTCAATGCTACTTTTAACTACATCTTTATTTGTACTATTTAAAACACAATACTGATTGGGGTGAAAATCTACTCTCATATTACTCTTTTTAATTAAATATCCTATTTTATCATAATATTTTTTATATCTATCTATATAATTAAAATTTACCTTATTATGTGTTGCAAGTGGAATAATCCCAGATGACAATCTATAAAAATGAATATTGTTTTTAATATTATAAATAATTATTTGTTCTAAATCTAAAAAATTAGATACAATTATTCTATCTAACTTTTTATTATCTTGTTCTTTTTCGTAAGAAGTATATGTATAACTACTAGATGAAGTATAAGGAATAGTTTCACTAACACAAGCATAGCCAAGTCTTATCTTCATAATATCACCTATTATTAATATGGAAACATAAAAGATTTTTATTCCTACTTAATCAAAACTTTATTATTAGAAAAATTAAAATTGCTCTTTTTTAGAGGATGAGGTTGAAAACCTAAATATTTCCTTCCCTCATGCTTAAGTTGACTATCATCCCCAAATAAAAAATTATAATAAGTATCAATATTATAGTCTACTTCATAAACAGCAGCTCCTAAATTTTCATAATACAACCCATTTCTATACATAAGAACAAACCCATCTAAATAGTGTTTTAAATTATCCTCTGTCGCCTTTATCCATCCTTTTCTAAGAATAGTTCTACTAACTTTCTCTATTTCTACATTTTCTAAAGCATAAGAACCAACACAACAACCACGATAACAATAATTACCTAATCTATTAATATTATTCTCATACCAACTAAAGAATTGAGAATAAGTACAATCAATTAAATATTGTTCATCATCTATAGTTACAATAACAAAAAAGTGATATCCTGAACCATCATCATATAATAAATCTGTTTTACTAAAAGCAGCATCAATTACAACCAATCTCGCATCTAATTTGAAATCATTAGCACATTGAACAATAAGCTCAGATGTCTTCTTGCATTTATTTACCAAATTAAAATTTATTAAAGACTCAAAATTGTATAAAGGTTTTATAAGATGAACTCTAGCTAAATAAACTATTTCATCTAATAATTTTTCAACACTATCATAAACATCAAGATTATAATTTGGCAAATGTCCATCATAATTGAAATCTGGTAGTTCATCTATAATAGCATTATCACTAAATTTAATTTCAATCCACGTTTTTTCTTTAGCAAGTAACCTTAAAAGTTCTACTTTTTCTTCATCATAACAAAATTCTGGAGTTATTAACTTTATATACTTATAAAATTTTCCTATTTTATCAAAGGCACTATTATCATGATAATCTAAATCATCAAATTCATTAAGCATATTTATAATTTCTTGCCCGTAACTGCCATACTTTTCATATTTGTTTTTAAAATCAATTTTATCTCCTTTTATTTGCTTATATAAATTTCTCATATAGCCCCCCATTATATAACATTAAAATAAACCTAAATTTAGAATCTATAAAATAATTACTTTTTTAATTTTGAAATGTTAAGCCTCTTCAAACAACCAATATCTGTATCATATTTTTCTGTATTTTTACATCATAATAAATTAAGTTTACTTAATAGAAGCTCACCAAAATTCTTATCTGGTTATAGAATCATACCCTTTTAAAGAAGTCACATATCAAAATAAACACTTCAAAATTTTTATCTAAAAAAAGAAAATATTTATTTTATTTTCCTAGCATATTTAATAAATTAATTTTAAACATATCCCTTTCTGGATCTGTTTTAGATATCATAACACCTTTATATGCTTTTAATTCAGCACGATGTCCTTCATCCAAAATTCCTTCAGGTGTAATATTGGTCAACAAGATAATCTTTTTATCAGGATATACTGTATAATGAAGCCTAATTTCTCCATGAACTTTTACAAACATCTCATCAGTTGGTAGTTTTAGCTCATAACTAACAGTTTTACTCTTCTTATCTTCTGATACTTTTTCGCCTAAAAAATTACCTCGACGAAGTTCTGGATAATATTCAAAAGTAAGCTTCTTATAAGCTAACATATTATATTTTCTAACAGATCTTTCTTTTTTTCTAAAATCATTTTCATCTAAATATTCAAATATATAAGAGTTTTTTGTCTCTTTTATTTCTGTCATATTTCAACCCCCCCAAATAGTAAAATATAACCTTCCGTTGCGAATCTTAGCCCCATCCTCTTCAAAGTAAGCATATTATAACATAAGAGTTTAATTTTGTCAAATTTTTTCCTTAGTAAATTAATTCCAAGACTGTAAACATTATTAATCATTATTGTAACTCACTCTTCTTTAATTGCTTTATTTGCTTACCATCTACCGAAAAAACTATACTCTCAACATTATAATTATCAAACACAGAATAACTTATC
>CATKYP010000163.1 GCA_949840855.1 uncultured Bacilli bacterium
TTATATAATTATTTAATATATTATACAAGAAGATAACTAAGCTTTACAAACACTTTACGTTATCATTAATAATAACCAACCAACGAATAAAAATTAGCCCCCCCCAATGAATCATCAGGATCTCTACTTTGTTCATTAAAAACTGTATCTATTGGTACTTCCCCATTATTTGAAATCTTTAAAGGATCATAGGCATAAGTATTACCCCTATTATAACCATATAATATTATAGCATGATTATAAAAAGCTGTTGCAAAACGACCATTTCCCATAGCAGCAAAAACAATTTTTCCAGAATATAATTCCTTAATCAAATCTTCTTTAGAAGTTATAGGAGTATATTTTACTTTAAAGTAATTTGAAGCATAAATTATTCCTAGTCCACTTGTACCCTTATTTTTTCTATTAAATTCAAAAGTATTATAATATAGATAATTAGCAATATCTGTTGGTAATATTTTCTTACCAAGTATTGTAGAAAAGGCCATAGAAATAGCAGTAGGAGCACATCCAGTTTTAGCCATAGTACTTAACCCATATACCATATTAGCCCATCTTGGATCAGTTTGAGAATAATACTCTGGTAAGCACTCTCTTACACAAATATTATTTTTATAACTAGCAATAATATCACCATACTTAGAATATAATTTAAAAGCTAAAGTATGAGTACCATCCTTAATATTTTCTAAATCAATTCTTCCCTTGAAACCAGGAAGAGGATTCATCTTTTCTCCACCATATTGATTCTTTAAAGCTGTTAAAACGTCATTTCTTGTTTTTCTTTCTAATGACGATTCTACTTCTACATCATCAATATAAGTTTTTATATATGAAGAATCAATATCAGACATTTCCCACCCCTCTATATCAATAGAAGAAGAAAAATAATTTAATTTAGGAGAATCTATAAAAATCTTTCCTTCATATTTTTTTACCTTAATATCTCTTACTAAACTAAAATTAACTTCACCAGTTTCCAAATTTAAAAGTTGTATCTCAATATGATGATTACCATCTAAATAAGCATTCATATCAACATCAATACTATAACCATTATTTTTATTTATAATATTGTCACCATAACCTTTAATAGCATCAAAAACATCTCTTCTACTAAAAGTTGTCACATCTATATCAGAAACTTCTTTATTATCAATAAATAATTTAACATCCCTATTTTTTACAGTACTCATTAACCAAAAAGAAATATTAAGCTTAGAACCAATTTTTTCACCTTTTTTAGGCTCTTCCAGAACTCCAGTCGTTCTAAACTTTTTTAACTTTATATTTTTACTATAACTAGCAAATTCTTCTAAAGTAATACTATCAAATAATGAAATTCTAACATCATAATTACCATCATTTACTTTACTAAGATCTATAATCTTACTAAATCCTGGTGTTTTGTTTATATCACTACTTCCATATCCAGAAATAGCCCTTATAACATCTAATCTTTCAATTCTATTAATATCTGTTATCTCTTTTCCATCAAAAGTAATTTTAATATCTAAATTCTTATCATTACTCATCATCCAACCACTAATAATCAAACTATCTCCTGATATGGATGTTATAATAGGCTCTTCTACATTTAATTTAGTTCTATACTTTTTTAATACTATTTTTTTTACTTGTTCACAAATTAAAGTTTTATCTTTTGAATCAATAATTCGCACTTTAACATTATGCATCCCATCTTTAAAAGAACTCATATCAATTACAGTATTAAAGCCTGGTGTTTTGTTTATACTACTATCTCCATAACCCTTAACAGCATTTAAAACATCTTGTCTAGCTAATCTTGTAACAAAACATATTTCTTTATCATCTACGAAAACCTGAACACTAGCTCTACTATTCTTGCTCATTACCCAACCACTAACAATCAATAAATTACTATCTATTTCAGATACAGCAGGCTCTTCTATAAATAAACGTGATTTATACTTTTGTAAATTAATATATTTTTTTTCCTCAGTTAAAATTTCTCCAGTTACATTATTAATTAATTGCACCTTTAAAATATGTTTACCATCATCTAATAAACTTAAATCTATATTCTTACTAAATCCAGGCATCTTATTAATATCATTATTTCCATATAAAGGAAAGGCTTTTATAACATCTTCTCTACTTACTCTTTCAATAGAGTCAATCATAGAATTATCTATAAAAGCTCTAACTCCAATAGATGCAGATGATGAAATAAACCATCCACCTATTTTTAAAGAAGTTCCTGTAATATTACTAATAATAGGCTCTTCCAAATTCATCTTATATTTGTACTTTTTTAGATTAAATTTTCTAATCTGTTCAACCATAACTTCTTGAGTATTTACATCAACAAGTTCTACTTTAAAGGTGTGAATACCATCAAGCATTTTACTAGTATCTATAATCTTTTTAAAACCTGGAGTTTTATTTAAACTATAATCTCCATAACCCGTAATAGCTTTCAATACATCTAGTCTTTCTACTCTATCTACATCTACTAATTCTACATCATCAAGATAAACATTTAATTTAGTATTTAAATTATTACTCATAACCCAACCGCCAATAGTTAATTTATCACTATTAACTGTAAAAGAAGGCTCTTCTATATTAACTAAAGAGTTATATTTTTTTACTACAATTTTCCTATTTTCTTCAGCAAGCATTTGTAAATTATCACCAAACACTCTAACAGTTAAATTATGAACACCATCTCTATAATTAGAAATATCAATATTCTTACTAAATCCAGGTAATGGATTAGTAGTAATATCACCATAACCTTTTACTACTTTTAAAACATCATTCCTAGAATTTCTAACAATATCAGTAATTTCATTTTCATCTAAATATACTTTTACTGTATTTGAAGTATTACTCATAACCCAACCACTAATAGAAAGAGTATTACAAGTAACATTATTTATAGGAGACTCTATATTTAATAATACATTATTACTTGCATCAACTATTAA
>CATKYP010000164.1 GCA_949840855.1 uncultured Bacilli bacterium
ATGTTGTAAGGCATGGTGAAGTACCATCTAATGTTTGTGAAATTGTTAGCGGAAGAAATGATGAAAAACTAACAGAGAATGGTATAGAACAAGCACAAAAAATGAAAGAAAAGCTACAAAATATTAAATTTGATAGAGTATACTCTTCTCCAGTATATAGGGCTTTTCAAACATCAAGTATTGTGGCACCAAAAGAAAATATTATAATTGATGAGAGATTAACAGAAAGAGATCCAGGAACAATGATTGGAAAGCCACGGAAGTTAATTGACAAGGATATTTGGAATAGTCTTGAAATAGATATAACTAAAGAAGGAGGAGAGACTCTAAAAGCAGAATTAAAAAGAGTAAAAGAGTTTCTTTTAGAAAAACAAATAGAAGATGATAATAAGACGATACTCATTGTAACGCATAACTCTATAAGTAAATGTATATGGATATTAATGAATGATATAACTAATAAAGAGGAAATAAATAAATTTTTTCATAATAATGGAGAAATAAAAAAATATGTAAAAAAACAAATATAAAGGAATGATGATAATGATTACAAAGCAATTAGAATACATAATAGATAAATACAAAATAACAAAGACAAATAACATAATTTATGGTACTAATATACCAATGCCTAACTTGATATTACCTACTCCTTGGAAAACTTACATAAAGTTTGATGAATCAGAGCGTTATTTCTTTTACTTTGATGAATTTGGTATAACTATATATCCACTAGAAGGAGATACTTGTGCTACTATAGAATGGAATAAAATTAAAGAGTTTAAAGTAAGTCATATATCTATACTTGGAAAAATGACTATAAAAACAGAAGATAACACTTATAAATTTCAGCTTAATAGAATGGTTATAGGTTGTCATTTTATTAAAACTAATACAAAATATTTAGAATATAATAATTATTTCTATAAAAGGAAATAAAGTACAAATTACATAATAAAAGATTACAAAATTGTAATATAAAATTGTAACTCCTAATGATATAATATAATTATTAAGGAGAAAATGATGACAAAACTTAGATATATAATATTTTTAATAATAGGAACTATATTAGCACTACTAGTATTTTGTATTGTATTTCCTATACTTGCAACTATATGGTTAATATCAAAAGTGAAAAAAACAGTAAATTTTAAGAATAAAACAACATAAGTTAAAATCAAAGTTTATTTTAGAAAGGATTTATGGATATGAGAATATGGAAAAATATATTTAGAATAATTTTAATACTCTCTATAGTATTTATAGTAGCAGTAATCTTTTTTGCATTATCTACATACACATCAAAGTCCATTTATCCATATCCTGTTTTAGAAATTAATATTAGTAACTGGTTTGAGAAATTTTATTTAATTATGGGCCTTACTTTATATATAATTGGAATTTCACTAATTGTAAATCAAGTTCTATTAATTATATCAGATATCAAGACTAATAAATATAAAAATAGATTTTAAAAGTTAAAAAAAGTAATTTATGAGGCACATAATTAGTATAATAAGTAGTATAGTAAAAGGGTAATAGTTACAGTAACAAGTAGTACTTATAACGAAGCAATTACTTATTTACCAGCACCAAGTCCAGCACCAACAGGTTGTGATGCTAACTGTGAAGCAGCAGCTCGTTCATACTTACCAGTAGGTACAGCGGGTGTTGATATAAATGCTGGAGGTCAAACAGTGGCGCAAGGAACTATTATAAGAAGTGAATATGGTATGGTAGTAGTTGTTGGAAACAATAATAGTAACCCAGCATTTGTTTCGCTATGTAAAGCGGAGATTATCAATAAATAATAAATTTATAATAATATTACATAATTAACTCTTAGATAAAGGAAATCCAAAATAGATAATATGTAAAAAGCTGTCTAATTATGTCAGGTTACTTGCATAAATATTTATATAGTAATATTCTAATACTAAGAGGGAGTGTGATACTGTGATTTATCCATCTATAGATAAGCTACTTAACATAGTCTCTTCTAAATATGAGCTTGTACATATTGCTGCAAGAAGAAGTAAAGAAATTGCAAAAACTGATTACTTACAACTAAGGGAATGTCAGTATAAAAGTAGCAAAAATATAGGTAGAGCTTTAGAAGAACTAGAATCTGGTATGATAAAGGTAACCAATAAAAAAGAAGAAAGCGAGTGTTGAAATTACTAGCTTTTTCTTTTTCTTAAAAAAATCTTTGATTATCAAGTATAATAAAAATGGAGGATGAAATGGAAGTAAAAAAATATAAGAAATTAAATAATGGTAGATATAATGTAATATTTGATGATAATACTGAGTTAGAATTATAAATACAGCCACTATTAAAATTTGAATTACTATCAAAAAAGGAATTAAATATTAGTATAGAAGAAATGATCAATGAAAACTGTAAATTGAATTGTTATTATACTGCTATAAAATATCTGGAATTTAAAAATAGAAGTACTTGTGAAGTAAAAACGAAATTGAAAAGTAATGATTTTAAAGAAGAGGATATAACATATACTATAGAAAAATTAGCCACTCAAGGATATTTAAACGATAGTACTTATGCTAGGAGTTTTCTTAATGACAAGTTAATGACTACAAATCATGGACCAAATAAAATTAGAAATGATCTATCTTTGAAAGGTATTACTAATGAAATAATAGAAGACACCTTGAAGAACTATGATTATGAAACTCAATATGAAAAAGTTTTTAAACAAATAACTAAAATAATTAAATCAAATACTACTAAAAGTAATAATTATTTAAAAAGAAAAATATATAATAGTCTTTGTTATCAAGGCTTTTCCAAAGAGATAATAGATAAAGTAATAGAAGAGACATCATTTAATAATGATAATAATTTAAAAGAAAAGGAGGAAGAAAAATTAAGAAAAAAATATTCTAGTAAATATGAAGGAGCATTACTAGAATATAAACTAAAAGAGCAATTAATAAAAAAAGGAT
>CATKYP010000165.1 GCA_949840855.1 uncultured Bacilli bacterium
TGAATCTGCAAGCATAGTAATATATTTTATAAAACTTGGAAGATATATAGATGGTAGAAGTAAAGAAAAAACTAAGGAAGCAATAAAAGAGTTAGTACAGATGACTCCTAATTATGCAACTTTGAAAGATAAAAATAGAGAAAGAAAAGTTACTATTGATGAGATAAAAAAGGGCGATATATTGATTGCAAAACCAGGCGAGAAAATTGCAGTGGATGGTATTATTGTTGAAGGAGAAGCTTATTTAGAAGAGTCGTTTATTACGGGGGAGTCTAAACCTATTAAAAAGAAAGCTAAAGATGAAGTAATAGCGGGAAGCCTAAGTATAGATGGATATCTTGAATATAAAGCACTAAAAATAGGAAAAGATTCTACTATTTCTTCTATTGTAAGACTTGTAATAGAAGCGGCAAATACTAAGATGCCTATGGCAAGACTTGCAGATACAGTAAGTTCATACTTTGTTTCAATTATTATAGTTATAGCAATTATTGTCTTTTTTATTAATTTAATATTAGGAAGTTATTTAGGAGATGCTATAAACAGTTTTGTAACAGTTTTAGTAATTGCTTGTCCTTGTTCTTTAGGTCTTGCTACACCACTTGCTATTGTTGTTAGTGAAGGACTTTGTGCTAAGGAAGGGGTATTAGTAAGAAACAGTAAAACTTTGGAAGCTATTTATGAAACTGATACTATTGTTTTTGATAAGACTGGAACTCTTACATACGGAAATTTGAAGATAGCAAAAATTTTTAATTATAGCGATTATGATAATGATGAGATTATTCGTCTTGTTGCTAGTATAGAGGATAAAGTTAATCATCCTATTGCTAGAACTTTTGCAAATTATATTAATGAAAATAATTTAACTCTTTTAGATACAAGTGAGATAAAGAGTATAGCTGGTATGGGGATATCTGGAAAAATTTTTGATAATAGTATTTATATAGGAAGCGAAAAGTTACTAGATAAGCTCAAAATAATAAGTGATAAAACAAAAGATGAAAAGGAACTTAGAGATGATAATAATACTTTTATGTATGTAATTGAAAATAAAAAAATAATAGCTCTTATTGGAATAAAAGATGTTGTGAGAGAAAATGCCAAAAGTGCTATTGATAAATTAAAATATTTAGGTAAAAATGTAATTATGTTAACAGGTGATAATTTAGAAGTGGCTCAAAATATTTCTAATAGTTTAGGGATAGAAGAATTTTATGCTAGTAAAATGCCTAATGAAAAAAATTCCTATATTAAGGAATTAATGAATAGTAATAAAAGTGTTATGATGATAGGAGATGGTATAAATGATGCACCTTCGCTTGCTACTTCAAGTGTTGGTGTTAGTATGGGAGGAGCAACAGATATAGCATTAAATTCTGCTGATGTTATTTTATTGCACGATAATTTAGAAAAAATAGTAACATTAATTGAGATTAGTAAGAGAACAATTAGAAATATTAAACAGAATTTATTTTGGGCATTTTTTTATAATATATGTATGATACCTATTGCAGCAGGGTTATTAAAACCATTTGGTATTGTGATAAATCCTATGTTAGCTTCTCTTGCTATGACTCTTAGTAGTTTAACAGTAGTTTTTAATGCTTTGAGATTAAAAAGTTATAGAAAAAAATAAAAGAGCCTTTTGGCTTTTTATTTGTCTAATGGTTTTATAGAATTATCAAATTCTTTTCCCATTAAGAATTCATGTAATATTTCTTCTTGATTTTCAACGAATATTTCTTCAATTCTATCTACTCTACATCTTTCTGATATTAATATTGCTTCAACTTTTTTAAC
The DNA here is from genome assembly GCA_949840855.1 of uncultured Bacilli bacterium. Taxonomy (GTDB): domain Bacteria; phylum Bacillota_I; class Bacilli_A; order RF39; family UBA660; genus UBA2730. Next base: position 1,804 of record CATKYP010000165.1, read on the forward strand.
AGCTTCCTCAACAATATCATTTACAACTACATAATTATATTTATTGATTTCATTAATTTCACGATATGCATTTTCAAAGCGCTTTATAATTTGTTCTGTATTTTCTCCTCCACGTGCTTTAATGCGTCTTTTAACTTCTTCCATAGATGGTGCTAAGATAAAAATTAAAATTGTTTCAGGAAACATTTTTTTAACATTTTGAGCTCCTTCAACATTAATTTCTAGAATTACATCACGTCCTGATGCAAGTTTTTCTTCAAGTTCCTTTTTTGGTGTACCATAATAGCAGTCATATTGAGATTTAGCATATTCTAGAAAGTCTCCGGAATCTATTTTTTTCTCAAATTCTTCTTGGGAAATAAAATAATAGTCAACTCCTTCTATATCTCCAGTTCTCATAGGTCTTGATGTATAGGAGATAGAAAGTTCCAAATTTGGATTTTTTTCTAATAATTTGTTAATAATAGTTCCTTTGCCAGCACAGGTTGTACCAGATATAATAATTAATTGTCCTCTAGTTTTTTCTTTGATTGATGCCATATTGACACTCCTTTCTTGTGACTAAATTATACTATGTAGAGTTTTTAATATCAAGTGTAAATAAAGTATAGCTGTTAACATAAGTTTTATTAGGAGGGAAAATATGAATTATAAAAGTAATCGACCTTATCCTCGTCCTATGGTAGAGAAAGAAAATATATATTATGCTAAACTTCTTTTAGATGCATATGCTGGAGAAGTAAGTGAAGAAAGTGCTATTCACTTATATTTGTATCAAGGTTTGATAGAAAATGATAGTAATAAAGATTTTGCAACTATTATTTCTCATATATCTTATGTTGAAATGCATCATTTAAAATTATTGGGTGAAACTATTAAGTTATTGGGATTAAAACCAGTTTATGGAACACTATCTAGAGATAATAAAATAACTTTTTGGAGTTGTAAAAATGTTAATTATGCAATTAATTTAAAAGAAATGTTAGAGATTGATATAAAAAGTGAAGTACAAGCAGTAAGAAATTATGAACATCTTTTAACGATAATCAATGATAAATATGTAAAAGAACTTATAGCTAGAATTATAGAAGATGAACGGATACATATTAATATATTTAAATATTTATATAAGAAATTAGTTATGGAAGAAAGCATTTAAAAG
>CATKYP010000166.1 GCA_949840855.1 uncultured Bacilli bacterium
AAAGTTAGTTTAAAAGAAATAGAAAAAATAAATAATATTATAGTTCTTTCTAAATATATTCCTAGTTTCAATGAATTAGAAAGTATTGGTAAATTGGATAATATAAAGTCCTTTCTTGATAATTTAGATAGTACTAATATAGATATAGAAGCCAATCAATTTTTAAGTTCTTTAGTAGATATTAATATGGATTATGATAATTTATCAAATGAAAAAACAGTATTTTATTTTGATGATAAATATACAACAGATCTAGTAAAGACATATTATAGAGATATAAAGAATAAACCAAAGCTATCTGAATTGGAAAGAGATGAATTAATTAATAAAATGAGAAATGGTGATTTGAATGCTAGAAATAGATTTTTAGAAGATAATTTATTATTAGTTATTTCTATTGCTAAAAGGTATATTAATAAAACAAGAACTTTAAATTTTATTGATTTAATACAAGAAGGAAATATTGGACTAATAAAAGCATCAAATAATTATGATCCTAATAAGGGTAGATTTTCAACTTATGCTACTTGGTATATTAGACAGAAAATACAATCGGCTGTAGCAAATGATAGGATGATTAAACTTCCAAAATATAAGTTTGATTATATTTTGAAATATAAGTATAAATATGTTCAATTAAAAAAATGTTATGTAGATATCCTACCATTTCTGAACTTGTCGCATACTGGAATATAAGTGAAAAGGAAGCTATAGAGATATATAATTTATTATTTGATACTATAAGTCTTGATAGTAAGATCAATGATGATAGTGATAACACTTTGATCGATATTTTGGAAAATAAAAATGTGCATTTAGAAAATGATTGCATTATTAAGTATGATACAGATTATCTTTTAGAAAATTCCAATTTAAGTGATAAGGAAAAAGATATACTTAGAAAAATATACTATGATGGAATGACTCAAGAAGAAATTGGTAAGATATATTGCTGTACCATAAAAAATATTTCTATGATAAAGTATAAGGCTATTAAAAAAATACAAAGATCTCAACTAGTACTATCTTATGCTGGCTATATGGATTATCCAGATAGGGCTTTGAAATATGTAAAGAGTGCTAGATATAAGTAATATTAATTTAGTAATATAATGCTAGAAAAAATGTTTTGTTTTTTTTGAATATTGTGCTATAATATATGAAGAAAGGAGTGGGAAAGATAGTATCCCACTCTTTAGTTTTAGAGTATGAAAGGAGTATTTATGTTTGATAAAGTAAAAGATAAAATTGATCCTGTTATAGAAAGTATGGATTTATTTGTTGATAGTGTTTACTTATCCAAAGAGGAAGGCGTTACTAATCTTAATATTTGTTTAGATAGTGATAACATAATTGATATAGATAAAATAACAGAAGCAACTAAGTTGATTAACCCTATAATAGATGAGATGAATTTAATAGAAGAAGAGTATGTACTTGATATACATTCTAAGGAAAAAGGAGATAGTAACAATGAATAGTAAAGAGTTTTTAAAAGCTGTTGATAGTATTACTAAAGAGAAAAATATTGATCCTGAAATAGTTTATGAAGCAATGGAACTTGCACTTACTTCAGCTTATAAGAAAAATTTTAAGTCTAAAACTAATGTAAAAGTTATTATTAATAGAGATAATGGCGATATAAAAGTTTATTCATATCTAACTGTTGTCCCTGATGAGAAGATGACTAAAGAAGAATATGAAGATTATTTATTTGAACAATATAGTGAAGATGAGGATCTTGATACTCTAAGTGAAAATAATGATGAAGAAGAGAAAGAAGAGATTGAAGAAAAACCTAGAGTTTCATTTTTTAATAAGGATATTGAAATAAAGCTTTCTGATGCTAGGAAAATAGATAAGACTTTAGAGTTAGGTGATACAATAGATACTGAAGTTACTCCAAAAGATTTTGGAAGAGTTGCTACAGCAACTGCTAAACAAGTAGTAATCCAAAAGATTAGAGAAGCTGAGAGAAATAGCATTATGGGAGAATTCGGAGACAAACAAGATGAAATGCTTATTGGAACTGTTGCTTTAGAAGATACTGATAATTATTATATTGATTTAGGAAGAACAAATGGTATTTTACCTAAGAAAGAGACCATTCCTGGTGAGAAAATAGAGATGGGAAGTCAAATTAAAGTTTATGTTACAAAAGTCGACAATAATGGTAAAACTTTGTTAGTATTATTATCAAGATGTCACTATGGATTTGTAAAACGCTTATTTGAACTTGAGATACCAGAACTTTCTGATGGAAGTGTACTTTTATATAGTGTAGCTCGTTCTGCTGGTAACAGAAGTAAAGTAGCAGTTTATTCTGATAATTATAATATAGATCCAATTGGTGCTTGCATTGGAGAAAAAGGTAGTCGTATAGGTCGTATTATAGAAGAATTACATGGAGAAAAAATTGATATAGTAAAATACGATAAAGATCCTGCAGTGTTTATTGGTAATGCACTTTCTCCAGCTAAGAATTTAACAGTTGTGATAACTGATCCTAAAAAGCAAGAGGCTATGGTAATTGCTGATAAAGATAATTTCTCACTAGCAATTGGTAGAAAAGGACAAAATGCACAACTTGCTAGTAAACTAACTCATTATAAAATCGATATAAAATCAACAGATGAGGCAATGATGAGTGGAATTAATATAAAAACTGAAGAATAGTAGGTGGATGTATGAAAGTTAGAAAAATTCCTGTTAGGACTTGTATAGTAACAGGAGAGAAATTTCCTAAAAGTGAACTTTTAAGAATTGTTAAAACACCTAATGGGGAAATTGTCGTAGATATAACAGGAAAGATTAATGGTAGAGGAGCATATATTAAAAAAGAATTGCAAGTTTTAGAGAAGGCTCAAAAAAGTAAAATTTTAGAGAGAAAATTAGAGTCTTCTATAAGTGATGATGTATATGATAAGATAGGTGAAA
>CATKYP010000167.1 GCA_949840855.1 uncultured Bacilli bacterium
CCTTTATTTAAAATATCTAATAATTCATTTAATTCTAATCCAGTTTCATCATCAAAATCCCATTTGAGTTTATAATTAGTAACCCATTTTTTAGCTTCTTCAATTATTTTATTTTTCTGTTCTAGCTTTTCTTTGAGTTCTTTTCTGTCTTGATTTAATTCTTTTATTAATTTAAATGCTTGTTCTTTAGTTATTTCATCAGTCATATTCTAATCACTCGCTTTCTTTATTAAATAATTAGCCTCCAACATATTTACCATCTTTAAAAGTTATTCCCTCTATTTTAGGAACTATTTCATAACTCTTATCATCCTGAATACCATTTATGACATCACATACATATCTACTTTTTTCGGATAAATAAGTGCAAACATCTTTTATAGTTCCCAAAAAATCTAATTTACCAGTTTTTTTATTTATACAACAAACATTACCTTTATATTTTGAAGTAAAATTTATCTTTTCCTCTTTAGTTTTAAACATATCATTGAATTTTTGAATAGCACTTTCTTTTGCTTTCTGAGATATATGAGTATACGTTTTTAAGGTTATTGATACATCAGAATGTCCAAGAATGTCACTTATAGTTTTTACATCTGTTCCATTTTCTATATTAATACTTGCAAAAGTATGCCTTAAAGCATGAAACTTTATAGGTTCAATTCCTAATTCCTTCATAAATTTATTATAAAATTTTCTATATGTTCTAGGCTCTATAGGTTTCTTTTTATTACTTAAAACATAATAATCATTATCTATCTTTAAACTTTTTAAAATTTCAATTATTTCATTCGTTATAGGTATTTGTCTAATTGAATTTTTAGTTTTTCCTGGAGTAATAATAATTTTACTAGGTTCTAATTCATCTAAAGGATTATAGATTCTTTGAATAGTCTTATTAACATTTATAATCTTTTCGTCAAAATCAATATCTTTAAATTGCAAAGCACATATTTCTCCTATCCGCATACCAGTAAAAATTCCTATTAATATACCTACACTTTTCGATGAAATATTCTTTAATATATAATCTATTATCTTTTTGTATTCTTTTTCTGTGTAAACTTTCTTTTGTGCTTCTATTTGCAATGTTTTAGGAATTTTTATCTGTTTAAATGAAAAATCTGGAAATATTCCTTCATCCTGGCCATCTCTAATAACTGCTTTTACTAGCAATATGGCATCTCTTATATAATGTTCCGAAATCCCTTTTCCTTCTTTTCCACCTTTCTCCTTGCACCAATAAGCAAATTGTTGGAGTATCTGATTGGAAAATTCATCACATGGGATGTTTCCTAAGCAAGGAAGTATATTATTAATAAATAGATTAGAATAATTTGCAAAAGTGCTTTCTCTTATTTCGTATTTCTTTTTTTCTAACCAATATCCTGCATAATTTTTAAATATTTTGTTATTTAATCCTGTTGATAATTCATACTTAACTTGCCTAGAAGTCTCTACAAAATTAATTCCTAAATAATCAAATAGCCTTTGCAAATTTTCTAAACTTGTTGTCCCCGAACCTTCAATTATTTCTTTAGCTCCCCATTCACTTGTTTTTAAAATAGTTGCAATTTCTTTGTAATGACCATCAATTTTGTTTCTTAATAATGTTGCTATCATTATCAACAACTCCTATAAATCTCGATAAGCCAAAACATATTCTAGGATTTTTTATAGATGGTTTAAAAGGCACAACAATTTGATAAATATTATTATTGCTAATATAAGTATCACCTATTTTTAATTTACAAATATTCATTACTATCCTCTACTTTCTCTACTAAATCAGCTTTTATTAAGTCGTATAATAAATCTAAATTTGAACAATCTAAACCATATACTTTTTTTAGTCCTTGTACTAATAAATACACCATCATTATTAGATAATTCTATATCTCCAGGTGTTGAACTTTCATAATCTCCATCAATAATTTCAGTATCTAAATTATATTGTTCCATTAAATCATCTAGTTCTACATTATCTTTAATCTTTAACATCTGTTAGCTCCTCAATAATTCTCTTAATTTGTATTTGTTAAACTTATACCATTTGTATTTACATCTTTCCTTTTCGGTAGACCATTCACATTTTCCACATTTAGAACAACAATAGTTAAATGTATCCCCTATTATTTGTGTAAGAGGTGTATTCATATTATTTTTACCTAAATAAATCGTATCTGCATTACAACACATTGACTTTTTCATATTATGTTATTTCCTCCATATTTTCTTTTTTTATCTTCTCAATGCTTTCTTTGCACAATCTCTGCAGAGCTCTGCGTTTTTTAGTGTTTTTATTTTTACTTTAGCTTTCTCTATTTCTTGCTGTGTTTCTTGTAATACTTGTTGTTGATATACTTTGAGATTTTCTATGTATTTTTCTAGTTGTTCTTTTTCTGTTAGGTGTCTTATATCGTTATTCATTTACTTTTAGCCTTTCTCACCTCATCGTTATGTTTAATTATTGCTATAGCTTCTTTGTAATACCCTAATTGAGTACATTGTCTACATATTCTATAATCGTGATTATCTACTAATTTATGTGAATTATCTTCATTTATTCTTTTATTACAAAAATAACATTTAGAACTTGTTTTACTCATCCAATCACTCCTTTGGCATTTCATAAACACCACAATATGAAAAGCCAGCTATATTTGTGGGTTTTATTCCGCTATTTGTTGCTAAAAGCATACCAGCATTGCCACAAACCTTATTTTGTATATCATTTAATACTTCTAATGCTCTTTCTTTTGTGGCATAAGTTCCCAATGCTTCGTAATATTCTCCTTGAGTTTCTACAAAATCTGGTATATAATTTGCTATTATCTGATTATTATTTTGATAATTAACATTAACTTGATTAACTTTTACTAAATTCATTTTATCTTGACTTCTTATCCATAAATCCA
>CATKYP010000168.1 GCA_949840855.1 uncultured Bacilli bacterium
GCAAAAGATAAGACAGTAACTTGGACAAGTAGTGATACAAATATAATAACAGTAAACAATGGAGAAATAACTGCAGTGGCTAAAGGGACAGCGAAAGTCACAGTAACAACAGTAAATGGACATAGTGCAGAAGCAACTATAACAGTAGAAGATCCAGAAGTAAGTTCAATAACATTAAGCTCAAATTTGAATATAAATATATGGGCCCAAGGTCAATTTACTGCAACAATACAACCAGAGAATGCAAGAGATAAAACCCTTACTTGGACATCAAGTAATACAAATATAGCAATAGTAGATGAAAATGGCTTAGTAACTGGAGTAGGCGGAGGAGAAGTAACTATAACAGCAACATCAGTAAATGGAATAACAGCGAGTGCAACTGTTACAGTAGAAACCCCATATCCAGTATGTCAGGATAATAAGAATGAAAAAGAACCCAATCCACCCGAATTAAGAGGAGATATGATTCCAGTAGTCTATAATAGTAGTACAGGTTCTTGGGAAAAAGCAGATATGAATGGTAAATGGTATGATTATAGTAACCAAGTATGGGCTAATGCAGTAACAATAGCAAACAGTACTAAAAGAGAAGAGTATAAAACAGCAAGTGCAGGAACAGCCATACCACTTAGTGATATAAATACAATGCTAGTATGGATACCAAGATACTCATATACTTTAGGAAATACCTATGGATGTCATTTAAATGGATCTGGTGCAAGTGTACCAAGTAAAGCAACACCAGGAGCATTTGATATTAAGTTTGTAGATCAAAATACAACAGAAATGGGTGCAGGAAAATATACAGGAAACATACCAGAAGGTTACTTTACTCCATCATCATTTTGCTGGGGAGATACGTGTGATGATGAAACAACAAGAAATGATGCAGGAAATATAGAATTACCAGGAATCTGGATAAGTAAGTTTGAAATTACTGGATCAATAAGCAATATAACCTCTTTACCTATTTTAAATCCAATACGATCACAAACAATAGCAAACTTTTTCAATAATATTAAAAGTAGATTAAATGGAACTAATGGTAATACAACATACGGATTGTCAGGAAATTATGATGCTCATATGATAAAGAATACAGAGTGGGGTGCTTTTACTTATTTAAGTCAAAGTAAGTATGGAAAATATGGTAATAAAAGTTTCGGAGGAGTTAATAAAGAAGTATATGTAAATAATGATAATTTTTATTATACTGGATGTAGTGGTGGTGGGCCTTCAGCAGGTGTAGCTAATGAATGTACATATAAGTGGAATGTATTTCCAGGAGGCACAGGTGCAAGTACCACAGGGACAATATATGGTATTTATGATGCTAATGGTGGAACAAATGAACACGTAATGGGAAACTATAATAATTTAACTACAGCCTCTTCATTTACAGCAATGCCTGCCAGAAGATATTATAATTTATATAAAAATGCTACAACTAGTATAAAAGGGGATGCTATGATTGCAGATGGGACATCAGGTTTTTATAACGATTATGCTGGTCTTTCCTATTTTTTATCTACTGGTCCTTGGATTGCTCGTGGACAACATAGAAATGAAGGATCTATAGCAGGATTATTTTCATATTATGGAAGTTCTAATAATTCTCATGGTGCTTATACAACTCGTTTTGCCATTGCAACTTGGTAAAATTATATTATAAACCTAAATTTCAAGTAGAAAATTAAATTTTGGATAAGAAAATGTAAATCAATGCTAAAATCAAGCTGTCAATTGAGTTAGTTTATCTAACTCAATCATAAATAATTCCAAGGAAGATTTGTAACCAAGAATCTTCCTTGATTTTGTATTAGTAAGTTCATTGGCATCCATAATATAATCATTATCATATTCATTAATATTACAACTTTTGGGAAGAAAAAGTATAAGTAATTTATTGCCATTCTCATTAGAACCTCTTTCACAAGAAGAATAGGAATGAGCAAAATAACACTTTGTTCTCAATTCTTTTTCTATATCTTTCCATTTAAAATGTTCAACCTCATTATCAAATGTAATATACTTAAAAATATCATTTAGTCTATAATTCTTTAATTCAGGATATTTTCTTTTACTTTTTTAACGGCTTTATAAATAGTTAAAACTTTTTTATCATAACATTGAATGGTTATTTGAAATATTGTTTTTCTTTCTACTAATGTAAAAACTATCCTAGAATGTTTGATATTAGTACTATCAATGATTGTATCTCCTTTCCAATGACCAAATTCAGTTCCATCTTCTGGACTAAAAGATCTTTCTTCGATACTTGCACCTTTAGGATCAGTTTTAGCTTCTTCCTTATCATTTTTATTTTTTCTAATCATAGGCATTATTTTCAATTGATTTTTTAGTTCTTTTATTGTAGACAACAGTGGCACTAAATTCTATTCGTTTCCTATATTCGTAATCTCTAACAGTAATTAAACCAGCTTTTATTATTTCATAAATGTTAGAAGTAGTAGTATCAATCATCTTAGCTAGTTTCTTTTTAAAGTCAGTTATTCCTATATCTTTTATTTTGGATGATAGGTAATGATCATATTCTGATTCAATTTTTTGATACATTTTTATTTTAAAATGAATGGTATATAGAAATAATTCTAAACTTACTGGCGAGGGTCTTACATCTGGAACTGGCTGTAGTGTATGAATACCAAATGGAAATACTATTAATGCCTGTCAATATGCATATAATCAGCCAAGGGATTGTAGAGGTGGATCAACATATGATGATAGTACAACTAATAATGGACCATTTCGCTTTGCTAGTGATAGTACTGCTAATAAATATTATGATACACGTTTTGCAATTACTATTTGGTAAAATTATATTATAAAATTAAAAAAACTTTAAAAATTATAATAAATTTCTTATAA
>CATKYP010000169.1 GCA_949840855.1 uncultured Bacilli bacterium
ACCAAATGGTAGCTGCCAGTGTCAAGCCTTACAGGCTTTAGAGAAAAACCACCTCTTTAGGGGTGGATTTTTACTTTGGTAATTTAAGATTAAGTGATGTATAAATATTAATTTTTTTATATATTTTGAAAAAAAGATTAATTGTGGTATTATATATACAGTTAGGAGGATGACTATGGATGAGAGTTTAACTCGTGAAGAAGTATTACATGTTGCAAAACTAGCAAAGATTAGAATAAAAGAGGAAGAAATGGAAAAATATCAAAGGGAATTAAAGATAATTTTTAATGATATAGAAAAAATTAATGATGTCGAAGGATATGATGATGATATTATAATAGCTCCTTTTAGTGATAAAGCTAGATTAAGGGATGACGATATAGAAAGACATATTGAAATAGGAAGTACATTAAAAAATGTACCTCGTCATAGTGGAAATTATATAGAAGTGCCGGTGGTTATTAATGAGTAGATATTTAGATAAAAGTTTATTGGAACTTAATCAGTTATTAAAATCAAAGAAAATAAGACCCATAGACTTAGTTAATGAATGTTTTGAAAGAATTGAAGAAAATAAAGAACTTAATGCTTTTATTACTTTAAATAAAGAAGAAGCCTTAAAAGAAGCTAAAGCTTTAGATAATATGGAAGTTGATAATATTTTATTTGGTATTCCTATAGCTGTTAAGGATAATATTTTAACAAAGGATTTAAGAACTACTTGTGCTTCTCATATGTTAGATAATTTTATTCCGATATATGATGCGACTGTAGTTACTAAAATAAGAGAAAAACATATGATTATAATTGGGAAAACTAATATGGATGAATTTGCAATGGGTTCAACTAGTAGAACAAGTTATTTTGGAGCTCCTCATAATCCTTGGAATACAAGTAAAATAACAGGAGGTTCTTCTGGAGGAAGTGCTGCTTGTGTTAGTGCTAATTTGGTGCCTCTCGCTCTTGGAAGTGATACAGGTGGAAGTATTAGACAACCTGCTAGTTATTGTGGAATTGTTGGAATGAAACCAACTTATGGTAGAGTATCTCGTTATGGATTAGTAGCTTTTGCATCTAGTTTGGATCAGATAGGTACTATGACTAAAACTGTTTATGATAATGCTGTTCTTTTAAATGCTATAGTTGGTCTAGATGAGAGAGATTTAACATCTTCATTAAGAGAAAAAGAAGATTTTACTAGAGAAATTGGTAAAGATATAAGTGGTATGAAGATTGCTGTTCCTAATTATTTTATGAGTGATATTACATCAAATGAAATACGAGAGAAGATTGAAGAAGTTGTAGAGTTATTAAAGAAAAGTGGCTGTCAAGTAGATTATATTGATATTAAATATTTAGAAAATGCTGTTAGTTTGTATCAAATTATAGCTATGGGAGAGGCCAGTTCTAATTTAGCCAGGTTTGATGGTATACGTTATGGTCATTCTAAAGAAAATCCTAGTGATATAGAAGATTTATATTATGGAAGTCGTGAAGAAGGATTCGGAGAAGAAGTTAAAAGAAGAATAATGGTAGGTTCATATTTGTTAAGTGGAGATAATGCTAAAAAGTATTATGATAAAGCTTTATCTATTAGAAGTGATATTAGAACAAGTTTCTTAAAAGCTTTTGAAATGTATGATTTAATAATAGGTCCAACTACCACAACAACAGCTTATAATTTAGATGAAGATATGTCAGATCCATTAAAAACGTTTAAGGATGATGCATTAGTAATACCAGTTAATATGGCAGGTATTCCTGGACTAAATTTACCAATTGGCTTTTCAAAAGAAAATATGCCTATAGGTATGCATATAATAGGAAATAGTTTTGATGAAGCAACAATTTATAAATTGGCAAGTTTTATTGAGAAAAAGTTGAATTTAGATTTGTGTCCGAAAGGAGGAAAAGCTCATGAGTAGTTATATTCCAACTATAGGTATTGAAGTGCACGTAGAATTAAAGACTAATACTAAAATATTTTCACCTAGTAGAAACGGTTATGGAATGAGTGCAAATACTTTAGTTAATGAGATAGATTTAGGATATCCTGGAACTTTACCACTTATTAATAGAGAAGTTATAAATATTGCAATAAAAGCTGCTAAAGTTCTTAATTGTACTATAAGAAAGGAAATACATTTTGATAGAAAAAATTATTTTTATCCAGACAATCCTAAAAATTATCAAATAACTCAAGCAAGGACTCCAATTGGTTATGATGGATATGTAGAGATTGAAATTGATGGTAAAACAAAGAAAATTGAAATAGAAGAGATGCATATTGAAGAAGATACTTGTAAAAGTGCTCATAGAAAAAATGTTACACTATTAGATTTTAATAGAGCGGGTGTTCCTTTAATAGAAATAGTTACTAAACCTTGTATAAATTCTTCTAAAGAAGCAATGTTATATATTGAAAAGTTAAGAGAAACTTTACTTTATGCTAATATTTCTGATTGTAAAATAGAAGAGGGATCTATGAGATGTGATTGTAATGTTTCTATAAGAAAAGATGAGGCTAGTCCTTTTGGGACTAAAGTTGAAGTTAAAAATATCGGTTCTATTAGTAATGTAGGATTAAGTGTAGAAAAAGAGATTCTTAGACAAACAGAACTTTATGATAAGGGAGAATCTTTTAAAGAACAAACAAGAAGGTTTGACTCAAAACTAAATGATACTGTACTTATGCGTATTAAAGAAACTGGTAATGATTATAGATACTTTCCAGAACCAGATATCCCTTATATACATTTAACTGAAGAGGGTATAAATAAAGTTATAAGTACCATTCCATTATTGCCAGATGAGAGAAGAAAAATATATAAAGAAAAAAATATATCTAAAATAAATGTTGAAAAAATAATTGCTAATAAGA
>CATKYP010000170.1 GCA_949840855.1 uncultured Bacilli bacterium
AACGTAACGATTTATATTCATATTCTGTATACTCTTTTTTGGGTTTAAACATACTATCACCTCGATATTTATTATAATATTTTGTTGATATTATTTATATGGTAGAAATATAATATCTTTTATGATATATTTTATAATAGATGATATAAAAGAATAAGAGGGTGTTATTATGTATCCACTTGGAAAACAATTTGAAGTAGATTATAGTAAGGCTAAAAGTGATAATAAAGCAATGGTTGTTGGTAGTAAGTTTCGTTTTACAGTTATTACTGAAAGAGTTATTAGACTCGAATATAGTCCTACAGGTACATTTGTAGATTTGCCAAGTCAATTAGTTTATCATAGAAAGCTAGGAATGCCAGAATTTACTGTGCGTCAGGATGCTAATTTTTTAGAAATTAGTACAAGATATTTTGTTCTTTCTTATATGAAAGAACAGCCGTTTTTGGGTAGTAAAGTTGATCCTATGAAAAATCTTAAAATTACACTTAAAAATGTAGTAGATAGAGATAAACAAAGAGATTGGTATTATGGTCATCCTGAAGTTAGGAATATGAATGGTAACATTATTGGTGTAGATGTTGATTTTAATAAAAACTTTACCAAAGGACTTTATTCAATTGAAGGATTTGCTTCTTTAAATGATTCTAATACGAAATTAATTGATAGAGATGGAACTTTACTTGATAGAGTAGGTGAAGGTTTAGATATATATGTATTTATGTATGGAATAGATTTTAACTTAGCATTAGTTGACTACTTTAAACTTACTGGCTTTCCTGAGATAATTCCTCGTTATGCTTTAGGTAATTGGTGGAGTAGAAATACTGATTATGATGATTTAAAAATAGATGATTTGCTACTTCGTTTTGAGAAAAAGAAAATACCTATATCTGTTTTACTATTTGATAAAGATTGGCATTATAGGAATTATGATAAATATAAAGATTTAAAAACAGGTTTTACTTTTAATAAAGAATTATTTCCTAATCCTTCTGAAACAATAAAAAATATTCATAAGAGGAATATTAGAGTAGGGTTACAATTAAATCCAACGGAAGGATTTCATCCTTTTGATCTGTTTTATGCTAAAGCATCAGAGTATTTAGGAGGAGATAACAAGATTATTCCTTATGATCCATTAAATCCTAAGCAAATAGATGTTTATTTTAAAGTATATTTACATACACTTGAAACTTTAGGAGTAGATTTTTTCTGGAATGATTATAAGGGCGATGGAAATATTACTAAACTATGGGCAAGTAATCACTATTTGTTTTTAGATTCTACTAGAGATGCTAGTCGAAGAGGTCTTTTTATGGGGAGAGGTTCTGGTTATGGAGCACATCGTTATCCTATAATTTATGGTGGGTCTACAGAAATAGGTTGGGATGAATTAAAAAAAGAAGTTTTTTCATATGTTAATGCTAGTAATATGGGAATTAGTTATTTAAGTTTTGACGTTGGAGGAAATCATGGTGGTATTGAAGAGAGTGAACTCTACATTAGACACGTTGAACTTGGATGCTTTTCTCCAATTCTTAGATTTCACGAAGCTAGAGGACCATTTTATAAGAAGGAACCATGGCTGTGGGAAGCTAAAACATTTAATATTGTAAGTGATTACTTGAGATTAAGACATAGACTTATACCATATATTTATACAGAGGCTTATAAGTATTCACAGGTTGGTATTCCAATTATTCAGCCATTTTACTATAATTATCCTTGGTGTTATGATGATAGTTTATATAAAAATCAATATTATTTTGGTTCTCAATTATTAGTTTGTCCTATTCTTACTAAGAAAGATTTAGTAATGAACAGAACTATTCATAGATTTTATATGCCTGATGGTATTTGGTATGATTTTTTTACAGGAAAGAAGTTCCCTGGTGGGAAGAAATATGTTTCTTTCTTTAGAGAAGAGGATTACCCTGTATTTGCGCATGCTGGAAGTATAATTCCTTTATCAAACAGAAGTGATAGAAATAATGTTGGACTTCCTACTGATATGGAAATACAAATATTTCCTGGAACTAGTAATATGTATACTTTATATGAAGATGATGGGGTAACTTCTTTATATAAAGAGGGATACTTTTTAAAAACTTCTATAGATTATAATTATTTGAGAAGTAATTATACAGTTATTATTCGCTCTGTTGAAGGTAAAAGTGGAATTGCTCCTGAAAGACGTAATTATAAAATCGTATTTAGAAATACTAAAAAAGCAGAAAATGTTAAAGTTATGTTTAATAATACCGAAGTAAGCTCAATTATGTCAATTGATGGAAATGATTTTATTGTCGAAGTTGTGGGAGTTCCTACTGTTGGGCAACTTACAATTAATTGTAAAGGAAAAGATATTGAAATTGATGCTGTTCGTTTAATAAATGATGATGTTAGAAGTATTTTAGTTGATTTACAGATTAATACTTATTTAAAAGAAGAATTAGATAAGATAATGTTTAGTGATCTGACTATTCAGAAAAAGAGAATTGAACTTAGAAAAATGAAAAAAAGAGGGCTTAGTAAGGAATATTTAAATTTATTTTTAAAACTACTTGAATATATTAGCGAGGTTTAGTATACTATTTATTAGTTTTAAGTGCTAAATGGTAGTAGTAATAAATTATCTATTTAAAGAGAATTTGTGGTTGGTGGAAGCAAATAATAGAATTTTATGAACTTGACTGTTTTTTAGGTACTTCGGTAGAAACCGTTATATTTCATTAAAGTATTTGCATATTTATATATGAAATAAGGTGGTACCGCGGATAAAATTCGTCCTTATACAAGAGACGGATTTTTTTGTTTAGGAGGTTGATATGAACAATAATATAATACTTTTCTTAATGATTTTTATAATAGTAT
>CATKYP010000171.1 GCA_949840855.1 uncultured Bacilli bacterium
TAAATAAAATTATGAAAAAATTGCTTACGCTAGTTTGCAATTACTTGAATAATTTTCAAAGATAAAATAATAAGCAGTGCCTATTATTTTATCAAAAGTCTTATGTAGTTTTAATGCTTTACGAAGTTTAGCATTATTACGAAATAAGGCAGGTGGATTCTAAGGTTTCCTAAACCTTAGCCCCCAGATTTTGATGCATGCGTCAAAATCTATAGGGGGTTAGAGATTTTGACAAAGCCAAAATTAACCCTACTATTTATAGTAGGACTCTTGTTTACAAAGGGGGGGGAATATAAAATATGAATGATAAAGAAGAATTATCTTATTCATTACATTTAAGTAATGATAAAAATAAATCAAAAAAAGCAAGAAGAAGTGTAAAAAATACTGAAACTGGAACTACTTCTCTATCTAATAATGCTATCCAAAACCATCAACAATTATCAAAAGTTGATAAACATAACTTACGGAAATATGATGATGACAAAGAATTAATTTGCACGATTAAAGGTACTTCATCTATTGTTGAAGATACTAAAAATTTATATTTAGATTTGTTTGAAGACGCAAGAATTAAATATAACGAAAGACAAAATAGAAATGATAGAATGATAGAAAACTATTTTAATCATATCTCAAATGATAACAAAAGGGATCTTGCTTGTGAGATTATTATTGAACTTGGCGACATGGACTTTTGGGATGATAAAGATGATAAATTTAAGCATAAAATGGTTGAAGTTTTTAAAGAACAAATTGTAGATTTAGAAGAAGTTGTGCCTAACTTTAAAATAGCAAATGCAACTATTCATTTTGATGAATCTAGTCCACACTTACATATTGTTGGAGTACCTTTTAAAGATGGAATGAAAAATGGTATGGAAAAACAAGTTGGTAAATCTGATGTTTTTAATAAAATAAGTCTAAAAGAAATTCAAGATAAAATGAGAGAATATTGTATTAATTCATTTAATAGAATTTATCATTTAAACTACACTCTTAAGGAAAAAGAAGAAGGAAGAAATGTTGATATTAATGTTGCAAATATGAATGAATATAAAAAGTTTAAAAGAGAGCAAGAAAAATATAAAAAGCAACTTAAAGAATTAAATAATAAAGCAGATGAATTACAGAATAAATCAAATGAAGTTAATGATATTATTGATAATCTAAAACCTACAATAATGAATAAAAATAACTTCACTATTTCAAATGAAGAAGTTAATAAAATTAAAAAATATATAGAACAAACCAATGATACTACTTCTAATTTGAGAGATGCAAATGATATAAATATAGTCTTAAAAAAATATGAAGATGACTTAAGAGAACATTCTAACGAAGTTAGAAATTTGAAAAAGAAAATAAAAACTCGTGATGATAGAATTGAAGAATTAGAATATGATTTGAATGATGCTAATGAAACTATTGATGAGTTAAAAGATAAGGTATTAGAATTGCAAAAGGTAGTTGATTACTTTAAAGAACTATGGAATAAATTTATTAAATTCTTACAAGATAAATTCTTCTCTAATGATAAATATGATGACTTTATTAATGACTTATATGATGAAGATATACTTGATGAAAATTATATTGATATAATACAAAATAACAAAAATAATGATAAAAAAGATGATTTTGAAAGATAAAATTCAAAATCATCTTTTTTCTATAAATCCTTTTTCGTTAACTGAATAATTTCTATGAAAGAATATATTTAAAGAAATAAATTGATAAACAGATGAACAAACTTGTCCTATTCCTGTACAAAATGGTGTCTTTAATAATGACATAATCATCCTTAAAATTGAAGCACATATTTTATTTGATGTTGTTTTTAAAGCAGACCACTCTAATTGTAAATAGCAAGTTTTTATTCTATAGATTGGATAAATTATAAAATTTATTATTTCAAATCCAAAATAAATCATTGTAATTTTAAAATCTAGATTATAAAAGTTATATAGTACAACAAACATTAATAAACTTGTTGAAAATAAAATCATTAACAATTTGTAAGCATTATTCCTATGTTCTTTATAATTAAAATTATTTTTACTTATATCTATTGTAGCTGCTGTAACTATTGCATCTGCTGTGTCCCATTGTGTATCAGTGATTAAGGAAATAAATGTCAAAGCAATAGCATATTGTTCACCGAATTCTAATGCATTACTTAACCCGAATAGGAATATTAAAAAAAATGCTATATTATTAAATAGTTCAACAGAATCGTATTTAATACATTTTAATATATTTAATTTTAGCTTAAATTTATTGCTATTCATTATAAAAATATATAAAGTAAATATTGCTAGTGGTGTTAATGTTGTTGCAACAATTATTGATTGGTTCTTTGTAATAAGTGATGTTCCCACTAGAACCGCAAAATTTAATAAATTAAAAATGATCGAATATTTATTTGCTAATGTATTTTTTTCTTCATAATATAATTTGTCAAGTACCATTGCAAATTCTAAACATATAAATAATTCTAATACTGAATATATAGTAAATGTTTTATATATTGATATATCCATATTCATAAAGTTAATATAACTATCAATATTTAATAATATTATTGTAAATATTATAATTGAAACAATACTTCCTATGACTAATCCAGACATAACCGCATTATCATTTTTATCTTTTTCCTTACTGATATTTGCCCCAGTAGAAAAAATTGATTTTAATATATAATAAATGAATTGTATAGGATAGGTTAAAGTAAATATATTTATTAAGTTTTTATCAACAATTATCCCTAGAAAAAACCAAGATAATATTGGAATAAACGATAATAATGAAAGGTCAAAACTAATCTTTAATAATCTTTTCATTTTTGATTTCTCCTAATTT
>CATKYP010000172.1 GCA_949840855.1 uncultured Bacilli bacterium
TTATCTCAACCACTCTGTCTTCTTTATCATCACATATTTCTATATCAGCTAATCTTGTATAACAATCATGAATTTTCTTTCCTATTGCTATTAAAGAATTAACTATATTATACTTATTCTTGTTTTTTACCATAATAAACCTCCCTAATATAATTATAGCAAAAAACCTAAAAAACAAAAGAAAAAAGTGTAACCTTAACACTTTTATTTATTCTTATTAGACTTTTTATCAAACATTTCGTTCATTACAGTTCCAATAGTTGCAAGATTTTGCAAATCACTTGGTATAATAATCTTTGTTGACTCACCCTTACTAACTTCTATCATAGCTTCATAACTTTTTATTTTCAAAGTTGCTTCATCTAATTTTACAGATTTAATTAATTCTAATCCTTTTGCTTCAGCTTCTTTTATCTTTATAGTTGCTTCAGCTTCTCCTTCTGCCTCACGAATTGCAGCTTCCTTCTTAGCATCAGCTCTTAAAATCATACTTTCCTTTTCACCTTCAGCAAGTAAAATAGCTGATTTTTTTTCACCTTCTGCTTTAAGAATCGCTTCACGTCTCTCTCTTTCAGCCCTCATCTGTTTCTCCATTGCTTCTTGAATATCTCTAGGAGGCAAAATATTTTTAACTTCTACTCTATTTACTTTAATCCCCCAAGCATCAGTAGCTTCATCAAGAATAGATCTCATCTTAGAATTAATAATATCACGTGATGTAAGAGTCTCATCAAGTTCTAACTCTCCAATTATATTTCTAAGTGTAGTTGCAGTTAAATTTTCAATTGCACTAACAGGATTTTCAATGCCATAAGTATAAAGCTTAGGATCAGTTATTTGATAATAAACAACTGTATCAATCTGCATAGTAACATTATCTTTAGTAATAACTGGTTGTGGTGCAAAATCTCTTGCAATCTCTTTTAATGATACAACACTAGCAATCCTATCAATTATAGGTATTTTATAATTAACACCTGTCTTCATAGTTCCATGATAAGCACCTAGTCTTTCAACAACCATCGCTTTTGATTGTGAAACAATTTTTACTCCACTTGCAATAATTAAAACAATAATTAAAAAAATAATAATAATAGCCATATTAATCTTCCTTCTTTCTAACAATGAGTTTTACCCCATCAATTTTCTCTATTATAACAATAGAATCTTTTTTGATTTCTTCATCGCTTTTTGCACTCCACCTTTTAGAATCAACCTTTACTTCTCCTATTTGAAACTTACTAATATCTTCTGTAACAATTCCTTCCATTCCAATAACTCTATCTAAATTAGTAGAATGTTGCTTTCCCTTTATCTTTTTTACTAAAGGTTTTGTAATAACTAATGTAATAAAACTTACTACAATAAATACTATTAATTGAATAATCATATTATTAGTAAAAATAGATGCAAATAAGCTTGCTAAAGCTCCAAGAGCAAACCAAATAGAAACAAGATTAACTGTACAAATTTCAATTAGCAATAAAACAATAAATACTAATAACCAACAAAAAGTCATTCATCTCACTTCCTTAATAGAATTATATGTTAAATTAATACAAAATTCAACAAAATTAAAACATATTAATAAAAATAAGAAGAATTATATTAAAAAGATCTTAATAATGTTACATATAACGAGCATTATTATATTACCATCGTAAAACATAACAAAAAAGGACTAAAATTTAGTCCTCCTATACATTTATCAAAATTTTATTTAACTAACATTGTATAATATTACAACAACTCGTTTTATCCTTTTCCAAATATATATATTTTAGTCAATTATAAACTTAACTTATATGGATTTGAAAGGGTTCCATCTCCATCTACAATCTTGACATCAGATGAAAGATATACAACTGGACGAATATTAAGTATACCTGCAATATAACCAGGACAAACCGTCAAATTATCATAAGCACAAAATATATCACCTGTTGTTGAAGATCCAACGGAAATAAAAAGTGTATTATTTCCAACTGCATTAGTAATAAAACTATCAGCTGAATAATTTGTTATATGTATCCAGCTATTTGTTGGAATTCCACCATTATCTTGATTACAATTAAATGCATCCGTATAACACTTATCATCAACACCATTAGCATAAGTATATACATAGTCACTTGGATACATCAATCCGACTTTTCCTATCCAATTAGTTGGATTAATATCATATACTTGTATTCCTCTCTCAAAGTTATAATAGTCAGGTCCTCCTAAATTTTCTTTAGTACTACTTCCTCCAAGATACCACTTTGCATCTGCTATCATAGTTTTTGCTTCTGCAGTTAATCCTTTTGTAGAAAAAACTCCACTTCTATTATAATAATCTCCACTATTTAGTAGTTTCATCGAACTTGCTGTGCTCCAATTATTTTTCCTTGCTGTATCCCAAACCTTATTACTACTAAGAATATTAGGATCAGTACTATCAGCAACTAAACCAAGTCTAATTAGCTTCATTCTTTTTTCATAAGTACCTGTTCCATCGTCTACATCAAATATTCCTATTATTTGCCATACTTCATCATTGAATTCTACATAGTTTGCTGGATTATTTCCAATATATCTGTAGTCTGTTAATGCTGGAGTCTGCTCTGTTGCAGGATGAGAAAATACATATGGTTGTGTTGGATCTCCATCTGTATAATTTGTTATCCCTGGATTATTTGCTTTCTTATTTACAAAGTCTTCTGGACTCATTGGTTCTGGCTTTTCTACTATTACTGCACTATCACTTCCATAAGCATTTATTCTGATTGTAAAAAATCTTGATTCATTTGTTACTTCATAATCTTTTGATACCCACATTCTTAACTTATAATAATATGTTAC
>CATKYP010000173.1 GCA_949840855.1 uncultured Bacilli bacterium
TAACTAGAAACGAAAAACACCCCCTAGAATTGGCACTTTTATTATTTAAAGTGTCAACCCTAAAGGGTATTGTACGCCACCCTTACAAAAAAATAAGGGTGGTTTTTAGTATTGGGACAAAGTATTAAGCTGATAATATCGAATTTGCGGATTCTTGGGAAAATAGCATTGGCCCCAATCTCTATATTGGTCTATAAATTTTACTGGATCTTTTTGAGATGAAATAAGTTGAATCGTGACTTTTGGTTTTTCTTTTTTTATCTCTATTAAATTTTCGCTCTTCTTAATACGTTGGATCATTATATATTTTGCTAAAGGTTTACCGTTATTTTCTTTCCACAAGCGATTATAACCATTTTGATTCTTTCCATAATAATAAGCCTCCTCCCTAAAAGATCTGTTCTTATGCCACAAACTCTCCTTTCCACCAAAATAATTTGCATAATTCCGATTCAATGGCCGGATATCGTAATATTCACTAAAAATTGTTTCATGGTCACTATTTTGATAATTAATTTGAACTTTTCTAGAGGCCGATGCATGGTACAAGTAAGTAGTAGACTTTAAAGAAGCAACAATACAAAAAGTACTAATTATTGCTATTAAAATAATACCGAGCCTTATAAGTAACTTTTTGTTTCCTAACCAACTTTTAGGATAAAAAGTTAATGATAATTTTTTATTTGTTATTGGTAATTTTGTTCCACAATTAGGACAATGTTTTCTATCCAAAGAGCATAAACGCCCGCATTTAGGACACTTAATAGTTAAATTTTGATAGAGTTTATTTCCACAAAAATGGCAATATTCTGCTTTATTATCGTTAATTCCATTACATTTAGGACATCTTTTCATTACTCTTTGATCTCCTTATGGTTTACACTAAAAAGGTATTTTATTATTCATAGGAGGATTTTTATGCAATTTTTTAACATTCCTGCATTACTACCACAATTTTTCCCATCGCCACTATACTGGCTTTCAAGTGGTGTTATCTTTAATTTATTATATGGAAGTGCTTATTTATTACTTTTTAGTCGTTTAAGCAGCATTCACTTTAAATGGTGGTATTTTATTATTGCTGGTTTTATTTATGCTTTTGCAATCAGTTTAGTTGGTAATATTTTAGCTATCTTGATAATGCTATTAATCATATATTATTTTGTTGTCCATCGACAAATTTCTTTTAACATTATCGGTAATCAGTTTATCTATGCCAATTTTATTCTTTTGATAACGTTTGGCTGCTTCGGTTCTCTTATTACTTTTCTATATAACCTTCTAGTTAAAGTTCCAAACTATAATTTTGTCTATTATGTACTCGGAAATTTAAAAATTATTATCTCATTCTGCGTTGCATACGGCATAATAATATGGACAAAGAAGCTATTCAACAGTTACATTAACAATGTCGTTATTCCTTATCCTGTTTTAGCCTGGATTATTAGTATATTAATGCTCACATTCTTACTTTACGAATTTAGAGTAAATGGAGGAGGACACCCTAACAAGCTTCCTATAACAATTGCTGTTACCCTCTCTTATGGTATTATCGCATTAATTGCCATTAAAGGATTTACAAATTATTATCGACAAAAAGCACTTGCCACTACATTAAAATTTGAAGTTGATAACTTGCAATATTACACTAGTCACATTGAAGAAATGTATGACGAACTACGTCGTTTTCGTCATGACTACAAAAATGTTTTATACAGTCTGACTGGCTCGTTAGAAAATAATGACGTTACAGAAGCGAGAAATATTTTAAATCGTGTTCTGATTCCATCAGAAGATAGCATTACACAAAAGACTAGCGTATTAAGCCAACTAGAAAACGTCCAGAACTTAGATCTTAAAAGTTTAATTTACAATAAAGCAATGACCGCTTTAAAGGATAATCTTAAACTCACAATAGAAATTGACGAACCAATTAAGTTTTCTAATGTAATTGAACCACTTGATTTAATTCGAATTTTATCAAATCTCTTAGACAATGCTATTAAAGCTGCTAAACAATCTAAGGATCGTCAAGTAAGTATTTCCTTATTCACTAAAGATAATAATCAGTGGATCATTGTTGGTAACTCTACAAAAACTAAATCTCTTAATTTACAGCAACTTTCAAATAACCACAATAATTTAGAGAGTGCTCATGGGCTAGGATTAAAGAATTTACGAATGATTCTCGCTCGTTATCCTCAAGTACAACATGAATTAAGCTCAAAGAATTATTGGTTCCAACAAGTGATTGTTATCCCAAGTAAATAAAATATTAAAGAACAAGTGATTTTTCACTTAATGTGATTAAAATCAGTTACAAAAAAGGTACTGCGTAGTTTGAATTTACGCAGTACCTTTTTCATAATATCCTTAACGATTTTTGGTAGGGAACAATATTACTTTCACTTATTTTTAGATTGAATCCGTTCCATTAAATACCGTTATATTGGCTTTCCGCGACCATATTAAAAAGTAATATTATTCATGGCTCAATTGATGAAGCTGAAATGGGATTTTATCAAAAGAAACTTTGGCAAGCATTAAATGAAATGGATGAAAAACAAGCCGAACAGGTTTCAAAAAATGTTTTAGGATTAATAAACCTTAACAAAGAATAATAATTCCACTAAATAAAGCAGGTACTACATAAATCCTAGATAGTTAGCAATATTATTTATATCCTTAAAATATCTAGATAATCGGATAATTTCACCCGACCTGGGTTTTCGATACTGTTTATTTTTCATAAAAATCTGTCCTAGGCACTAGGTCCCGTCAAGTATACAGGTTAAATAGATAAAATTAGTTTAGGCGGCTTGATTGCGGAATTGTTCCGCT
>CATKYP010000174.1 GCA_949840855.1 uncultured Bacilli bacterium
AATAGTATTATTTAAATAATTTACAAACTCTTCTACTGTCAAAGTCCATTTATTGTTATACTCCTTTTCACTACCATAATAAATATATAGCAAATCTATCATCTTTTTATCTATTTCATTAGTTAATTTTGAAAGTATTCCAAACATCTCATTTTTTGTATATTTAACATTTTTAATAGAAGAATTCATAATCCCATTAATTATTTTAAGTTTATTAATCTTTTCACTGTCAAAATTATCTTTATATTCTTCATTTGTTATAACATCAGTTAGTAAGAAGTCTACTATTTCTTTTAGCGAAATAGTACTATTATTATTTTGATAATTATATAATGAATATATTAAACTTAGGCTTGAAGTATTAATATTAAGTAGTTTTGATAAGTCATTTACATTATAATATGTATTATTTACAGTAGAATCCATTATATTACTTAATAGTATTAAACTACTTATAGTTTCATTAGATATATTCTTTGATAGGAGTTCATCTTCTTTATGATTTAAGATAAAGTCTACAAACTCAATAGGCGTTAATTTTAAAGAATTAGTAGTTGAAAGATATAATGAGTAGATACTCTTAACTATTGTAGAATCAAGATCTGTTAAGTTTGCTAATTCCTGATATTTATATACTGTATTATTAATAGAACTTGACATAATCGTTGAAAGTAATGTTAGTTTTTTAATAGTTATATCATCTATACTAATATTATCTTTATTAGTTAAAATAAGTGTTGCAAAATTATTAGGTGTCATTGTCCAAGTATTTGTATTATTATTTATCAAATCAATTAAAGCATATAGATTATAAATCAACCCTGAATCTATATTTAATATAGTTGCTACTTCACTTGCTGTATAAACATTAGGATCATTCATAAATTGTGGATAATTGATAAGTGATATTATTGATGATACATCAACATCTTTTAAATAATTAGTACTATTTTTTAGATAATCTACTGTTGTAATAAATGTTTTAAAATCTATCTTAGTGTTGTTATCTACGTTTTTATATTGTAAATACAGCAATTGTTTTATAATAGTCTCATCCATATTAAACATTATAGACAACTCTTTAGAATTCATCTCTTTCATTATTAAGGTTTTATCACTAAATCTTTTTAAAGTATTTAGATTTTGTATAGTATTAAAATCAAATTTATCCTTATATTCATCACTTGATAAAACATTGTTTATTACAAAATTTATAAATTTATCAATAGTCATAGTTTCTTCTATTTCGTTTTGCGTTAAGTAATATAAATATAAATCTTTTGAAACATTTAAATCTATGCCAAATAATTTTGCTATTGTCTGGCTATCAATTTTATTAGTAATTGTATTTATATTAGTAAAACTAGTTAGTATATTTAAATTATCTCTTATACTGCTATCTATACTTTTAGAATATTTCTCACTTTTTAATACATAATTATTCATAAAGTTTGAAAATTGCACTAAACTCATTTTATTAGTAATATTTTTAGAACCATAGTATATTAAGATGTCATCTACATTATCAGTATTTATTTCTAAAATATTAGCTATTTCAGCTGAAGTTCTTTTTCTATTTATATCTTCTATATTTGCAAAGCTTTCCAATTTATCTATATTTTGTTTCATCTTATCATCAATCTTTGAGTTCATTTCTTCATTTTTAGTAACCTCATTCTGAATAAACTCTATGAATTCTTGAAATGTCATCTTATTTTTTTCTTCTTTATTATAATAATTATAAAAAAGTATTCTTAATAGATAATCATCAACTTCAATAGTGCTTCCTAAATCAGTTAATTTTTTATTAAGTTCATTATATTGTAACTTTTCATTTATTGTATTTGAGTAACACAGTGTTTTATCTATCCCCTCCTTTTTCTCTAACTCTCTACAATATCTAGCAAGTTTTTCCTCATCTTTATTTTTATATACTATAGCCATTTGATTGTTAGTTTTAAAAATATCTTTTATTTTGTTTCCTTCATTCTCTGTATATAATATTTTTAAATTACCCTTAGTTAGAAAACTAAAAATAAAAGCACCAATAAATAAGAATATGGATATTTTTCTTATTTTGTAACTAAACATTCCTAATTTATCAAGTCTAATATTAGGACTTTTCTTTTTTGTTTTAATAATTAATTTATCAAAGATTAAAATAAGTGCTGGAAGACAAGTGAAGATACTTATTAAACTTAACAAAACACCTTTTGCTAAAACAAAGCCTAAATCACGACCAATAGTAAAACTCATAAATACTAAAGCAAGAAGTCCAACAATTGTTGTTACAGAGCTACTTGATATTGACGAAAATGATTTATTTAATGCTTTCTTCATCGCCTTTGTCTTATCTTTTTCTTCCATTTTTTCTTGTGAATATCTATTCATTAACATTATTGAGTAATCCATCGAAAGAGCCATTTGTAGTATAGCCGATATTGAAGATGTTATATTAGAAACATTATTAAATATAATATTAGTTCCATTATTTAAAAGTACTGCTATTAGTATTACAGTTAAGAATAGAAATGGTTCTATATATGATGAGCACATAACAATAAGTATAACCAAAGCACAAGTAACAGCAAGAATAACAATCCAAGTTGGTAATACATCTTCATTACTTGATGCAATATCTCCACTTGTATATATCTCATAGTCTTCATATTTTTCTAATACTTTATTAAATACATTTTTAGCTAATTCAGAGTCTGATGCATCTGCTACATTTATAATATATAAAGTATAATTATCCTTATTATAATTATCTGTTTTGTCATAATTAATAGAATCTATTCCTTTAATATTTGATAATTCTTCAAAAACATTTTCCTTTTC
>CATKYP010000175.1 GCA_949840855.1 uncultured Bacilli bacterium
TGAATAAAAGTATAGCAGAATCCTTTAGGAAATACAAGAATAGGAAATTTATATTTTTTTAATATTCAAATATCTAAAACTAATAATGAATTACATCCTTAAGTTTCAAACTTAAGGATAAATATTGTTCCTAAAAACTACTCCTAGGAGGACATACTATTGGATCTAGTCAGTCTTGTAATACCAAATTATAACTATGGGCATTTTATTCGTCAAACAATGGAAAGTGCTGTTCACCAAACCTATCCTTTTGTGGAAATTATTGTAGTAGATGATGGTTCTACAGATGACTCTGTTTCCATTGTTAAAGAATATGTAAAACAGTATGAAAATGTAACACTATATCAAAATGAAAAAAACCTTGGTGTAGTTGGGAATCATAATAAAGCTGTAGCTTTAAGTAAAGGAACATATCTTTGTGTATTATCTTCTGATGATTATTTAGATATTCATTTTATAGAAGAATGTATAAAGAAATTTGAGGAATATCCTTCCGTTGGTATGGTAGTGTCTGCGATGCATCTTGTAGATGAACATGGGGTTGTAACAGATGCACCAAATTATTATGGAAAAAGTTTTCTTTGTAAAGGAATTTATCAATGCAAAGTATTTTTAATGAGCAATACTTTTGTTCCTTCTCAGGTACTCTTTAAACGAGAATGCATTGAAAATCCAGAGGTAGGGGGTGCTTTTCAAGAGTTTGCAGATACTTCAATTGATACAGAGTTATGGTATCGTATTTGCCTTCATTATGACTTTTTATATTTTGATAAAAGGTTATGCTATTATCGTAGTTATCTTGGAAGTTATTCTAAATCATATGATAATTTAAAAAATGCGATGCAATATTATCTTCTTAGACAACGTTTTCTGCAATTAGCAAAAGACAATGATTACTTGCAAAGTTTTGGAGAAGAAGCCATACGAAGAACCCCTCTCTTTTGTATTCGAAGCATTCGGCAATTGCTTACACATGGAAAAGAGGATACAAAGAATTTTTCTACTGCAAAAAGGTATTTACGACTAGCAGAGGCAATTGATTTAGATATTGCGGATAGTGAATATTATAAAATCGTAGAAAAAATAATAGTAGAGAGAGAGATTAAAGATATGGATGCATTAGTAAAGGCAGAAAGTGTGTACTTAGATTCTTTGAAAAGTGAGACAAGTCGTGCTGTCACAAATCATGCTCCCTATGCTTTGCCAGATTATGCAATTATAATTGATACTTAACTTTTATTTATGGAGAATTAATATGGATAACACAGATTTAATATCATTTATTATTCCAGTATATAATGTATCTTTATATTTAGATAAATGCTTAGAATCTATTGTAAATCAGACCTATAAAAATATAGAAGTTATCTTAATCGATGATGGTTCTACTGATATATCCTTAGAAAAATGTATGGAATGGAAGAATCGTGATAAAAGGATCCTAGTAATTACTAAACAGAATGAAGGATTAGGGATTACTAGAAATCTAGGGATAAAAATAGCAAAGGGTAAGTATCTTATATTTGTTGATTCTGATGATTACATAGCATTAGAATTAGCAGAAAAATTATATTCTTGTATTAAAACTTATAATGCAGATATGGCATTTTGTGATATTTATAATGTTATAGAACAAGTAAAACAAGTAATGATATTTAATGTGGATATAGAAAAAACAAGTAATTTCTGGGATAATAAATTATTACTTACAGAAATGCCTGTTTATTTATGGGGAAAAATTTATAAAAAAGAACTTTTTCTTAAACATGAACTTTGGATGACAGATCATTATATAGAAGATGCTGAATTCTTACCTAAATTACTAAGTATTTGCAATTCTATAGCACAAGTAAAAGAGCCTTTATATTATTATATTAACAATCGTCCAGGTAGTATTATGATGTCAAAAAGAAAGCAAATCATAGAACAGCTTCCAAGTATTTTTGACAATATTGTAGATTTCTTAAATAAAAAAGGATTCTTTGAAAAAATGAAAGAAGAATTAGAACTTTATATGGTTTCTAAATACTTTCGTTTATTTTATCAGGATTTATCAAATAAAATTCCTTATTTTGTTGAAACAGAACTACAAAGAAAAATTGAGGACAAATTAGAACAGTATTTTACTTCTAACTGGAAAAAATGGACTAAAAATAATCATAAAAAATTTTTGGTGTGGGGAAGCCCAATATTAAAAGCAAATATTATTAACTATAATATTACTAGTTATATGTTGAGTGGAAACTTTATAATTCGATATCATTTTTCAAGCTTAATTAGTGCTATGCAGAAAAAAAAACAAGAAATATTAAATACACCTACAAACAACATTGAAAATCTATATAGAAAACATATGATTGATATGGACATTCAGAATCATTTTCTTTTAAATAACACAGAGCTTTTACAAGATGTGGATGATATTATTATTGATTTTTTGGAAGAACGATATGATATCATAGAATATCAAGGAAATTATTATACAAAAAATTCAGATTTTGATAAATTACAGTATCTAAATACTGCTGATTATAAAATTTTAAAAAGAAATTGCAAAGAAGTGGAAGAATTATGGAAAAATAGTTGCATAAAATTTATTGAAATATTAAAGAAATCACATATAAAAAATGTACATTTAATCAAAAATTATGTTCATGAAAATATGAGAGATTATGATTGTTCTTGTACTCCAAAGGAGATGAACGTAATTTTAAAAAAATATTATACATTTTTTGAGGAAAATTTAAAATAATCGTTTAAAGAAAGGAAAAAAAATGAAAAAAAAGTATATTAAGCCCTGTTTGATTGGTGTTTTTATTG
>CATKYP010000176.1 GCA_949840855.1 uncultured Bacilli bacterium
AGCCATTTTAAAATCCTCCTATTTTCTAAATTTATTTTAAACTATTAATTTTCTTCTTTTTGTTTAGCATATAAATCTAAACAGATAGATAAGTCTCTTGCAATACCTATCATACCACCAGCAAGCATTGTAAGTAAGCCTTCTCTTGATGGAATAGTAGCATATTCTAATAATTTTTCTTTATCAGCAATTTCACCATCAACAATACCCACTTTCAAATCAAGTGCAGAATGTTCCTTTTGAAAATCAGTTAACACTTTGATTGCAGCAACTTGATCATCACCATAAGCAAAAGCACTTGGGCCGTTTAAAGATTCATTAATATCAATACTCAAATCACTAAATGCACGAGCCATTAAAGTATTTTTATAAATCTTATAATCAGCTCCATTATCTCTTAACTTATGACGTAATTCTTTTGATTCAGCATCAGTAAGTCCACGATAATCGAATAATACAACTGAAACAGCTTGATTAACGTGTTCCTTAATTTCATCAATTACGGCTTGCTTCTCTTTTAAAATTCTTTCACTCGCCAAAATATTCACCTCCTCATATTTTCCCAGTACCATAAAAAGTCCCTAGTAGCACCAAGGACTTTTTTAAAGATAGTTCCTCGGTAGGATTTACAACTTACCTACTGTCTATGGCACCAACAAATTAATGATATTATAATTTATTTTTTTCTATTTGTCAAAACTATTTATACTTATTTTAACACTAGGACCCATTGTTGAAGTTACTGCAATATTTTTAATATAATCACCTTTAACTGTTGAAGGTTTAATTTTAATAATCTGACTAACAAAACTATCTAAATTTTCAATTAAATCAGAATCAGTAAACGAAACTTTACCAATTAAAGCATGAACATTACCATAACTATCTGTTCTATATTCAACACGTCCTGCCTTAGCCTCTGTTACAGCCTTAGCAGTATCCATTGTAACTGTACCAGTCTTTGGATTTGGCATTAATCCCTTTGGTCCTAAAACTCTACCTAACTTACCAAGAAGTGGCATCATATCAGGAGTAGCAATCATTGTATCAAATTCAAACCAATTTTCTTTTTCAATCTTTTGTAAAATATCAGCATCTCCTACATAGTCAGCTCCTGCCTCTTTTGCTTTAGCAGCAGCATCTCCCTTAGCAACTACTAATACTCTAACATTTTTACCAGTTCCTTTAGGAAGTACAATAGCACCTCTTAGTTGTTGATCAGCTTTTTTAGTGTCAAGATTAAGTCTCATAGCAACTTCCACACTAGCATCAAACTTTGCTATAGAAGTCTCCTTAACTAACTTAATAGCTTCTTCTTTAGTATATGCTTTACCTTTTTCTATCTTAGATAAAGCTTCATTATACTTTTTACTTCTCTTCTTCATCTTTTCCTCCTTATTTAATCAAGTGCAAACGGAGTTTAATAAATAATCAAAAAGCGGATATTTAATTTGATTATTCTAGTCCTTCTATTTCAATTCCCATGTTTTTAGCTGTACCAGCAACAATCTTGATAGCAGCCTCAATATCATAGCAATTTAAATCAGGTAACTTAATTTCTGCAATTTCTTTAATTTGATCTTTTGTAAGTTTTCCAACAATCTCTTTTGATCCTTTAACAGAACCTTTAGTAATCTTAGCAAACTTCTTTATTAAGAATCCTGTTGGTGGAGTTTTAATTATAAAATCAAAACTTCTATCATCATATACTGAAATCTCTACTGGTAAGATATCTCCCATCTTATCACGAGTAGCATCATTATATTTAGTACAAAACTCTTGTAAATTAATTCCTGCTGGTCCAAGTACAGTTCCAACTGGTGGAGCTGGTGTAGCTTTTCCTGCAGGCACTTGTAATTTAATTTTTTTAACTACTTCTTTTTTTGCCACGAAAAACACCTCCTATATAATTCTCGTTTTCGCGAGTGGTACTATAAGCATGAAAGTCCGCTTTTATTAATCTATTTCATTTGCCTCCCACTTAAAATCTATATTAAATAAATATAGCTCTTAAAGAATAACACATTTCAATTAGATTAACAAGTACTTTTATGCTTTTTCTATTTGATTTAGTAAAACTTCAACACTTGTTTCTTGTCCAAATAAATCAACACTTAATTCAACTTTATTATTAGCAACATCTACTGAAATAACACGGCCAAACATTCCTTTAAATGGACCATCAATAATGCTAACCTTAGTATCAACTGCTAAATCCTTATCAATTTCCATTCTACTGATCCCCATATTGCCAAGAACCTTATCTACTTCATATGGCTGAAGAGGTGTAGGCTTAGCTCCCTTACCACTAGAACCAATAAAACCAGTAACCCCTGGAGTATTACGGACTATATACCAAGCTTCGTCTGTCATTACCATTTCAACAAGAATATATCCTGGAAACATTTTCTTTTCTTTTTCTTTAGATACTCCATTTTTTATTTCAATTTCTTTTTGCATGGGAACTACAACTCTATAAATATAATCTTGCATTCCCATTGATTCTGCTCTCATCTCAAGTTTTTCTTTAACCTTATTTTCATGACCTGAATAAGTATTTACAACAAACCATTGTTTCTCCATAATTTCCCCCTATATTAATGAATGTAAAAGTGCAAATAATGCATCTACACCATAAAAGAATAATGAACAAACTAAAACGAATACAAGTGTTGCAACAGAATACTTTCCTAAATCTTTTTTACTAGTCCATTGTATCCTTTTACTCTCTACTTTTACACCACTACAAAAGTTTC
>CATKYP010000177.1 GCA_949840855.1 uncultured Bacilli bacterium
TTTTGTTTAATTAATATTTTATACGACTTATTGCCTTTTTTGTACCCAAAAGGTGTCACATCAATTGTAATGCTACATTCTTTAAAAAAATTTTTTTGATGTTGTGTTATTTTTTGTTAAATGTTATGATTAAATAGCATAATGTAATTATATATTTACTTAATAAAAAAGGAGATGGTAGTTATGTCAATTACTATGACTGATGTAGTTTCAATAGTTAAAAAGATTATTGATATATCTATAGTTTGGCTAGTAATTTATGTGGTACTGAAAAATATTAGAAATAATGTAAAACTTTCTTTAATATTTAAGGGTGTTGCAATTGTTATTTTTTTGAAGGTTATTAGTGATATTTTTGGTTTTACAACTATTGGTGTTTTACTGGAGTATATTATTATGTATGGTCCGCTTGCTTTAATTGTTATTTTTCAACCTGAAATTAGAAATATATTAGAGCAACTTGGCAGAAATCAATTACTTGGTAGACATAAAGTTTTAACAGTTGATGAAAGAGAGCGAATGGTTTATCAAATTGTTAATGCAATGGATTATCTTAGAAAACAAAGAATTGGTGCGTTAATAGTAATTGAGAGAGATATTAGTTTAGGTAATTATATAGATAAAGCAAAAAAGCTTTATGCTGATTTGTCAAGTGATTTATTAATATCAATATTTTTTCCTAACAATCCATTACATGATGGTGGTGTAATATTGCAAGGGGATAGAATAACAGTAGCTGGTGCTGTGTTTCCTACTAGTAGTAATTCTAAGCTTAGTACTAAGCGTTTAGGAACAAGACATAGAGCAGCGGTTGGTATCAGTGAGGAAACCGATTGTATTAGCTTAATTGTTTCAGAAGAAACTGGAAAAGTATCTATTGCTGTTAAAGGTGAATTATTCTATAATTTAACAATGGATGATATTAGAATGATGCTTATTGATGAATTGAGACCTAAGCAAGAAGATTTAGTCAGTGAAGATGAAGCAGTAGAAAATGAGGAAGATATTTATGAAGAAGATAATTAGAGGTATTGGTTTATTTTTTGATAAATGGTTAATTACTCCTATTACTAAGTTTATACTTATTATTTTAGCTTTTTTTAGAGATAGTACTAAGAATCTAGATAAATTGTTTAGTAAAAAGTCTACTTTAGTTGTTGTTTCATTAATACTTGCTTTTGGTGTTTTCTTAGTTATTGATAGTGAGTCTAATATTATGATAGATCAGTATGCTGAGATTTTATATGATCAAGAAGTTAAAGCTACTTATAATGAGGAACTTTATGTAGTTGAGGGTTTACCTAAAAAAGTTGATGTTACATTAATTGGTCAAAAGAGACATATATTTTTGGCTAAACAATCACCAGCTAAAGGTGTTACTGTTGATTTAACAGGATTAAAACCAGGAAATCATAAGGTTACTTTGAAATATTCTCAGAGAATTAAATCGCTTGATTATAAGCTTGATCCTGGACAGGTTACAGTTACAATATATGAAAAGGTATCTGAAAATCGCAGTTTAACAGTTGATGTTCTTCATAAAGATGAGCTGGATTCTAAACTTTATATAAAAAATATTACTCTTGATAGAGATGATGTTATTATAAAAGGACCTGAATATAAACTTAAAAAAGTTGCAACAGTTAAGGCACTCGTTGATGTTAATGAGATTAGTAAGCCTAGTGAGGGAACTATTTCTCTTAAAAATGTACCTCTTGTTGCATATGATAATGATGGAAAAGTTGTTGATGTAGAAATAGTTCCTGATAGTGTTAATGCTACTATAACTATTACATCACCTAAGAAGACAGTAGGATTAAAATTAGTTCCTAAAGGTGATCTTGCTTTTGGTAAGAGTATTTCTTCTTTAACATCTGATGTAGCAGAAGTTACAATTTATGGTGGTGAGGAAACTATTAAGGATATAAATTCTATAGAAGTTCCAATTGATGTTAAAGGACTATCTGCTAATAAAACTTATAATGTTACATTAGAGAAACCTACAGGAGTTACTGAACTTAGTGTTAAGAATATAACAGTTAAAGTAAATGTTGATAATTCTGTTACAAAAGAGTTTACTGGAGTTACAATAGTTATTGAGAATTTAGATAGTAAATATAAAGCTCAAGCTTTAAGTGAAGCTGATAGTAAGGTTAATGTCGTTGTTAGTGGAAGTAGTTCTAATATAAAAAATATTACAGCAAATAATATTAAAGCATTTATTGATCTTAAAAATTATGGAGTAGGAGAGCATGAAGTAGAAGTACAAGTTGAAGGTGATGATTTGAAATTATCATATACAACAAAAACTAAGAAAGTAAAAGTTAAAATATCTTAATAATAAAAAGTACTGAGATTTTTAGTTTCTCAGTATTTTTTTGTTTTCAGTTTTTCTAAAAAACTACCTTTTTGGTAGTTTAATCATGATGGTCAATTAGGTATGATATTGATATTAATCCACAGATTCCAATTATAATATATACTATTCTAGCTATAATATTAGTAGCATCTCCAAAGATAGTAGCAACTAAATCCATTTCAAAAGCTCCTACTAATAACCAGTTTAGAGCACCTATTATTACTAATACTAAAGCAATTTTCTTTAATATTTCCATTTTAACCTTCCTTTCTCTATAAATAATATTTCCAAAAAATTTTATTTTATACGTAATAATAAAAAAAATACGACATATAATTTAAATGAATATGAGAGGTGAAAAGATGAAAAAAATAATATT
>CATKYP010000178.1 GCA_949840855.1 uncultured Bacilli bacterium
TACTTATGACCTTGTATATTAATGATGTTAATAAATTTTTGATTGATGATAGTATTTTTCAAATAGAGTAATAAAAATATTAAAATTTATTTTACTTTATTTTTTTTTATGCTATACTGTATATATATTAAGGTAAGGTGAAAATAATGAGTTCTAAAGATGATCAAAAGTACAAGAAAAAAGGGAAGTTAGATAAGCATACTGGTGCTAGTTTAGTTCTCGCTTTTACTGTTTGTTGCTTTTTGTATACTATGTTTTTAGCTGTTGATAATTTGGGAGTTAGCTATGCTGTTGATAATAATGCACCACCTAGTAGGTTAACTTTTAATGGTACTCTATTATCTAATGCTGGTGGAGTAGGTTCTAATAATATTTGGTTTTATATGGGTAATGATAGAGATTTACCATTAACATTTGATTTTAAGGCAACTGATGGAACTAATACATATGATATGTATTGTATTGAAGGGCAAGTTGGTATTTCAGGAACAGATTCGTATGTTAATCCCAAGGAAATGTCAAAATCATATGGTCCAGGGCTTGCTTTTATTTTAAATAATTCATATCCAGCTAATCCTTCTTCTTCATATACTGCATTTTGTGGTACAGATAGTAATTGTAAGAAATATGTTACTCAATATGCTATTTGGTATTACTTAGATAAAATGGGAGTTAAAGATAGCAATGGGAATACACAATTGACTCCAGCTTCTACAGCTAAAATTGATTACTTATATAATGGTGGAGATAATGGTGCTAGAGCGGTAGTTTCCCTTACTAATGATGCAATTAAGTATAATTCACAAGAACAGGTTGCTCCTACTATATCAGTAAATACTGATAACATTACTTATAAAATTGTTGATAATGGTAAATTTTTGGAAAGTAGTGAAATTACTGTTAATGGTAATAATTCTAGTAAATTTAAGAGTTATACTGTATCAATTGCTGGTGATAACAATAGTGGAGCATTTATTGTTGACTCTTCAGGCAATTCAGTTTCTACATTTGATAGCAATGTTAAGTTTAAGGTTAGAATACCAATGGATAAGCTTGTAACTCTTAATGATCTTAATTTAAATTTATCTATTGTTGCTTCAATTCAAAAGGATGTTGTTTATGAATATACTCCATCTAGTGGACCAAATGAGCAAAGACCTATTATTGCTACTATAACAACTACAACTACGAACGTTTCGGCATCTTTAAAAATTACTTTAGTTGAAATAACTAAATCTGATATTACTAATGGAAAACCGGTTGCTGGAGCAGAGCTTGCAATAACTGATTCAACTGGTGCTGAAGTTGCGCGTTGGGTTACTGATGGTAATAAACATTATGTAACATTAAAACCAGGCAATTATACACTTACTGAAATTACATCACCTGATGGATATGAATTAAATAAAGAATCTGTTCCATTTACTGTTAATGAAGGTGGTACAATTACAAAGGTTGAGATGAAAAACACTCCACTTACTCATACACCTGAGACTGCTGCAAGTATTCCTGTATATTTATATATAATTGGTGCGATGATTTTAGTTATTGGAGTAGGGGTTATATATGCTACTACTAGGCCAAAGAAGAATAAATAATGAAAAAGGATACAAAAATTAAAAAGAGTCAAATTCTCATCTTTGGCTCTTTACTTATATTTGTTGGAATTATAGTATTATCTATGGGGTATTTTCAGTCATTAAAAGAAGAAGTATTTGAAATGATTCGTTTAAGTTTTTTAGATAATAAAAGTGATTCCGTAGATGAGGTAACTGATGCTAATGAAGTAACTAATTTGGGAGAGTCTACTATAGAAGGTACTCCAGATAATAATGTTTCTAATAACAATAGTAGTTCTAATAATAGTGTTAAATATAAGTATGATTATATAGGCTATTTAGAAATTCCTAAGATAAGATTAAAAAGAGGTTTTTTGAGTAAAGAATCTAAATACAATGATATTAGTTATAATGTTGCTGTTTCTTATGATGCTGATTATCCAGATGTTGTTAATGGTAATTTCATTTTACTTGCTCATTCAGGTGATGCTTATATATCATTTTTTGCATATCTGTATAAACTTAAATTGGGAGATTTTGCTTATGTAACATATAAAGGGATCAAATATAAATACAAATTGGTTAAAATAGAAGTGCAACCAAAAGTTGGTGTTATTGCTATCCATAGACCTAATTATCAAGTTAATGGTCTTACTTTGATTACTTGCACTAAGGATGATGATTATACACAGACGATTTATATATTTGAACTTGTGTAGGAGGTATTTTTATGTATTTGTCTATAATTGATAAATTTATATTAGTTATTAAATACTTTTTCTCATCATTTTTAGGAATAGAAATGTTTATCGTTAGTTTACTTATTTTCTTATTTTTACTTTTTAATTTGAAATATAAGAATTCAATTGTTAAAATAGGAATTTCTATTCTTTTAGTGGTTATAATGTTATTTATAAGTGGTGGTTTTCATACATATGTTAAAGATAGTATTAATAGTTTTATAAAACTTATTATGAATTATTATTACTTTCCTTCGTTAGCTTTATACTATATTATTGCTTTAATTTCTATTATAATACTTATTTATACTATAATTAATGATAACAGTGGCCGGCTACCAGCTCGGAGGGCATGAACAGGAACCGGTCGATGGGGTGGGTCCATTGTGTGCCGGCGGTGACGACAATGTCGGATGTGCGTCCGTAGGCGTTGGGG
>CATKYP010000179.1 GCA_949840855.1 uncultured Bacilli bacterium
ATATATAAATAAAATATCATTATAATAAAATTTAAAAAAATTGTTGACAAAATAGTAAAGAATGATTAAGATAGTAATCACCAATTCGATTTTAGGCGAATTGGTCGCTAGTATCACACTAGCCAACCCCTTTTTATTCTTTTTTAAGAAGCTGCCCTTCAGGGGGTGCAGCTTCAATAGACATTAAAAGACTATCAATTGATAGTCTTTTTTATTTATAAATGAAAGATAAAAATAAATGTTTATCTACTACTATTACTCAGTAGGTACAGATCCATCATCATTATCATTTCCATTGTCAGTTTTGTCATCACCATCTGATTCATCCTTATCACTAGGTTTTTTGTCATCAGACTCCTCATCTTTCTTATCATCATCATCTTCTTCATTATTTTCGTTATCATCATTTGATGGCTTTTTATCAGAATTATTATTAGATGAAGAAGTACTACTACCTGATAATGTTAAAGTAATAGAACCAGACAGCTTATCAACTCTCTTACCAGCTGGAACATTTTGACTAACTACTGTTCCACTATTACCAGAAAAAGTTACTCTAATGCCATATCTATTAGCCATTGAAAGTGCAACATCCTTAGAATAACCAATAAAATTAGGCACTAATTTATAGGATGATCCAGAATTATATGGACCATAACCAATAATCTCCTTTTCATACTCATCATTTATTGAAAATGAAAACTTCTTAACAGTTTCATGATCCAAAAGTCTCAAATTAGTCTTCATAGCCTTTATTATATCATCACGACTATCTTTGTTAGGAATATAATTCCAAAGAGACATTCTCATACTCTCATCATATATCATCTGACCACTACCTTGTAAATACAATTGTTGAATATTTACAAGATCTGCATCATCTTTTGCCAAATTATTATTTAATATATCCTCTGCAATATTATAGAATGAAAGTATCTCATTAGTAGTAAAATTGGTATCCAAATTATTAGAAATAGTATTTAAAATATCCAAAAACTTAGTAGCACTTTTAATTGTTCTTACTTTATTAATTAAAGCTTTAATAACTAACTGCTGATTTTGACCTCTATCTAAGTCACCTGCTGCAAGTTGTTTTCTGTTACGAGCAAGAACTAAAGCACCTTCACCATCTAAGTGTTGCATTCCCGCTTTTATACAAACCTCTTCCCCACGAGAAGAATCATCTGTACATAAATCTTTTGGAACTTCTACATCAATTCCTCCAACAGCATCAACTAAATGAACAAGACCCTTAAAATTAATTTTTGCATAATAATCAATTTCTACATCAAAATAATTTTCTATAGTACTAACCATACAATCAGTTCCATAACCAGCAGCATGAGTTATTTTATTTTCTGCCTTATTCTTCCAACAAGCAATTGGAACATAACTATCTCTTGGAATACTAAGCATTGTAGCATTAAGAGTTTTAGGATCAAATGTAATAAGAATTAATGAATCTCCATTTGCGACTGTATTTTTAGAAAGCCCTTCATCAGTAGAATCTACTCCCATTAAAAGAATTGTAAATGGATCTTTTATTGCACTACCTGATGATTTCTTATCTTTCTTAATACTATTAGTAACCTTAGCTAGCTTTTTCTCTTTAGTATAAATTACCTTAGTATCCTTATCAATTGACTCATATGTTTCAATTCCATTAAACATTGAAACATAATTACTAGATATAAATATAGCATCAATTTCACCTGTATATAAATCAGCAATCATTGAAGAATAATTATTATATTTTTTAGTATTATTATAATCTTCTAATTTCTCACTTTTCATAATATCCATCGGAATAATGTATCCTTCAGGAGAAGTCTTATCATCAAGTATTCCAATAGTATAATTTTTAAGACTTTTTATATTATCAGCTTCATTATCACTCATAACTACCAAACTAGATGAGTATGTAACAGTACTCTTATTAAAGCTTCCTAAAAAAGTATAACCATAGGCTGAAATACCTGCAAAAACTGCTGTTATTAAAAAGTATAGCATTAAGCAAATAATTAATCCCTTATTTTTTAGTATCTTCTTACGTTTTTTCTTACTAAATCTCTTTCTAATCTTACAGATGAACAATATATCTAAAAATACTAAAATACCAATCGCCACATATAAATACTTGCTAAAGCTCTCGATTACTGTAAATAAATACAAGAAAATAATAGAGGCTACACTACTAACAAGTATTAAAATAAGAAGAACTACAAGTAGTGCTTTAGGTTGTTTAACTTCATTTTTTTCTAATTTTTTATTCATTTTATTCCTCCTATTCTGATGCTACAAGAACCATTTTCTTATCATCATGAATAAATGTTAAAGTAGCACTATCTTGATATCCATTACTAGTTGAAGTATCAGTATAGCTCCAAGACACTTTAACAGTATAAGCATCTTCATCAACCTTTTCTCCATGTGTAAAAGGCATCTTTTCTACACTTTCAACTTTTACTTCTGAAACTGTGGGAAGTTTTTGCGCTCTTTCACCATACAAATTACTTTCAACATATTTATATATTGTATCTTGAGCCTTTTCCAAAAAATCTGCTAGAACAGCACTATAAACGAAGTCAGAACCACCAACATCAGTTTTAGCAAGTTTATCACTAAGAGAATAGAAGTCTATTATAAACATTTTTGAAATAATTTTTACATATTCTTCCTCATCAACATTCTTTTCTTTCAAAACATCTTCTAAGTTATAAAA
>CATKYP010000180.1 GCA_949840855.1 uncultured Bacilli bacterium
TTCTATACTCATCAATAAACGAAACTATAAAATGCTTTACATAACCATCTAACAACATACATAACTTATCAAAAGCTTTCAAATGATACTCAACTGTATACTTAGTACTAAGAAAAATTGGATCATATCTAATATATAAATTATCAATTCCCACTATATTAGAAATCTTTTTAATAGTTTCAATCAACTCTTTTTTATCATATACACCTGGTTCTATATCTTTCTTATATGATGTTAAAGTTATGTGAAATAAAATAGGTTTATCTATGCTTTCTAAATATGGTACTATTGGAATAGGATTTTTTGTACAAAATAATATTAGATCTACATCATCAAAAAAAATTCTACTAACTAGCTTATGATTAAAGGGATTTCTAACATCAACATACCCATCCTTATAACGATTCATAAACCATTCTGTATAAAAGGCCACAATATCAGTTCTACCACTTACATTCAATATCATCACTAACCCTCTCCTTATAATAAAAAACGAACAAAGTCATCTTATAAATTACAGAATAGGCTAATTCTTAGCACTGCCATCAACTGGCAATATAACTCCAGTTATATAACTTGCCATATCACTTGCTAAAAATAAAAAGGCATTTGCAATATCTTTTGGTGTTCCTATTCTTCCTAAAGGAATTGATCTTATTAATGGTTCTATCATTTCTTTTGGTAACTTTTTTACCATATCTGTTTCAATAATACCAGGTGCAACTGCGTTTACTCTAATACCTTTTGACGCAAGTTCTAGTGCAAGAGACTTAGTAATTCCATTTACTGCAAATTTACTAGCTGGATACATCACACCACTCTTTTGTCCATATAGGCTAACCATAGAACTAGTATTCAAAATAACCCCCTTACTTTCTTCTAAATAGCTTGCTGCAATCTTAGAACAAACAAATACTGATTTTATGTTTAAATCTGAAATCTTATCATACTCCTCTTCTGTGAAATCAGCTATTTTAGTAGATGATGAAATACCAGCATTATTAACTAATATATCAATATGACCATATTCATTTTTAACACTTTCAAATACATCCTTCATTTCAGTCTCATTAATAAGATTAGGATAATATCCTCTAATATCATAACTATCATTTTCTATCTTAAGCTCTGATAATGCATTATCAACACTCTCTTTTCTAGAACCAAGAAGTACAACCTTAGCTCCATTTTGTAAAAATACCCTAACAATTTCAAAACCAATTCCTCTTGTTCCACCTGTTACAATAGCAACCTTTTCATTTAACATATTATATCACCTAAAATAATTATACTAATAAAGATAAAGAAAATCAAAGTTTTCTTAATTCTTTGATTTCATAATATTTATACTCCCTTTTTTATTAAATTAGAAAAATAATAATTCCCATCATCACTTTCTCTAAAAGTGTAATAAAACATAGTTATATTTTTCTTTTCATTGTTAACTACTTTTACTACTATAGTAACATCATTACCCTTTCTATAAGCACTATCAAGTTTATTTGTATAACCTTTGCAAGAATCACCACCATAAAATGTTTGATATATATATGAAGAAGTAGATTGATCATACAAGTATCTTAGAGAAGAAGCAGTAGTAAAAGTTGTTGCTTTATAGCTTCCTTTTCCAAACATTTTCTCCACTTGTCTTTTTAAAACATCTTCATCAATTATATATGTAAGACTTTTCTCATCATTGAAAGTTTCTGATTTACTGTTTAAATACTCTTCACCACAATACCAAATACCCATTTTATCGTTCTTATGAAGAGCCTTAGAATAAGTACTGCAATACTCTTTTCGTATATCTTTATTTAGCAGTTGTCTATAAGCCAAATAAATCTTTTGTTCAGGAGTTAAATCCTTAAGCTCAACTGGTGCACCAGATCCATAAAAGAAATTTATTTGATTTCCACATCCATCTAAATTCACATAACTATATAATTG
Organism: uncultured Bacilli bacterium; assembly: GCA_949840855.1. GTDB lineage: Bacteria > Bacillota_I > Bacilli_A > RF39 > UBA660 > UBA2730. Next base: position 1,948 of record CATKYP010000180.1, read on the forward strand.
TTGTACTAGCAAACTATTAATATTAATACTTCTCTTTCTTTCTAACTCTTTTATTGGATCAACCTCTTCTTTAGGAGCGAAATAATCATTATATACAAAATATGCTATAACCCCTAATAAAATTATAATAATTAAAATTAATATAGGAGAATTGCCATTTTTCTTTTCTTTCTTCACCTTTTTATCATTTGTATTATTTTGAACACCTGTATTAGAAGGTATCACCATATTTTGTGTTTGTAATTGTGAACCAGTATTATTAGGATATTGCGAATTATTAGAAATAATATTAGTACTAATAACACTCTGGTTTATATTTTGAGCAGGATTTATACTACTATCTACAACATTTGATAAATTAGCATCACTTTGATTAATATTAGTTACTACACTTGCAACTTGTGAATCATTATTAATAGATACTTGAGCAGTAATTCCACTAACAGATGTACTATTTTGAATATTCTCACTAGAATTAGGTACTACATTATTAACTGTATTAATACTAGAATTACTACCACCAATCATACCACTATCTGTTTTTTGTGCTGGTATTATAACACCAGGTATATTATACTCTATCCTTTCATTTTCTTCCTTTTTATCCATAAATTATTCTCCTATCATATTCATATTATGATTATAGCAGACACAACTAAAATAGTAAATTATTTTTTAATAAGCATATATTGATTTATTTTTTTATTATTTTTTGCTTTTCAGTCGTTATACGTTGTTCATCTAATAATTTTGTTATTTT
>CATKYP010000181.1 GCA_949840855.1 uncultured Bacilli bacterium
CTGATTTTTTTTATTTCTTCTGTTTTGGGGTATTTTGTAGAGATAACGTTTTGTAGTATCCAAAGTAAAAAAATAGTATATAATAGAGGATTTTTGCTGGGACCATATATTCCTATTTATGGAGTAGGTACTGTTTTAATAGCATTTGTTTTAGCTAAATATAGAAATGATCCTCTTATTTTCTTTTGGATGAGTGTTATCCTTTGTAGTTTTATAGAATATATAACTAGTTATACAATGGAGAAAATTTTTAAAGTTAGGTGGTGGGATTATTCTCATGAACCATTTAATTATAATGGTAGAATTTGTTTGAAAAATTCTATGTTATTTGGAATAGCTGGTCTATTCTTAATTTATACATATTATCCATTTGTACTTAGAATATTATCATTAATTCCAACATCAATTATAGAGATATTGGCAGTTTGTTTAGCTTTTATATTTTTTACAGATTTTGCATTTACTGTAATAGCACTTACACGAGTTAGATCTAATTTAAGTAAATTTTCAGGAAAAGATGCTACCGAGGAGGCTAGAAAAGAGGTAATAAAGGTTATAAAGAGTCACGACTTTTCATTTAACAGGTTATTGCAGGCTTTTCCAAGGATTGAAAAGTTTAATAGAAGAGAATTAAAAGAGTTTAGACAAGCTGTTCTTGATTATAGAAATAGGAAAAAAACTATTAAGAAGAAATAATTATTTGCTTTTAGCACTCACTGTTGACAAGTGCCAGAATTAATGCTATAACATTTATTGGGAGATGATTATTAATGAAAAAACAATTTAAGTCTGAATCAAAAAGATTATTAGATTTAATGATAAATTCAATTTATACAAATAAGGATATATTTTTAAGAGAGCTTATCTCTAATGCAAGTGATGCAATAGACAAACTTTATTATAGAAGCTTAACCGATAAAAAGATAAAAGTAGATAGAGAAAAATTAGAAATAAAAATTGATATAGATAGTTTTAATAAGACTTTGACTATTACTGATAATGGTTGTGGTATGGATGAAAAGGAACTTGAAAATAATCTTGGTACTATTGCAAAGAGTGGTTCATTAGCTTTTAAAGAAAATCTTGATAAGAAAAAAGATATTGATATTATAGGACAATTTGGTGTAGGCTTTTATTCAGCTTTCATGGTAAGTGATAAGATTGAAGTAACTAGTAAAGCAGTAGATTGTAGTAATGCTTATGTTTGGTCTTCAACTGGTGCAGATGGTTATAGTATAGAAAAGACTGAATATGATAAAATTGGTACTAAGATAGTTCTTTATATAAAAGAAGATACTGAAACAGAATGTTTTGATCATTATTTAGATGAAGATTATATTAAGGGTTTAGTAAAAAAGTATTCTGACTATATTAGATATCCTATTAAAATGGAACTTACAAAGCATGAACTTGTTGATAAAGAGAAAAACGAGTATAAGGATACAAAAGAGATTGAAGTAATTAATACTATGGTACCTTTATGGAAGAAAAATAGTAAAGATGTAGAAAATGATGAATATGATAATTTTTATATGGATAAGTTTAATGATTATGAAAAACCTTTAAAAGTCATTACATCATCGGTAGAAGGAACTACTACTTATAAGTCTTTGATGTTTATTCCAAGTCATGCACCATATGATTATTATACAAAGGACTATGAAAAGGGATTAAGTTTATATGCTAGTGGTGTATTAATAATGGATAAGTGTTCTGATTTATTACCAGATTATTTTAGTTTCGTAAAAGGGGTAGTAGATAGTGAGGATTTATCATTAAATATATCACGTGAGATATTACAAAAATCAAATAATTTAAGAGTAATTGCAAAATCTATTGAATCAAAAATAAAAAAAGAATTAGAAAAAATGTTAAAGGATGACAGAGAAAAGTATGAGACTTTCTTTAAAACATTTGGTACACAATTAAAATATGGTGTTTATAATAATTATGGAATGGATAAGGATAAATTAAAAGACTTAATAATGTTTTATTCTTCAAATAATAAGAAAGATATTACTTTAAAAGAATATGTAGAAGCGATGAAGAAAGATCAAGAAGCTATATATTATGTAAGTGGAGAGTCTATTAGTAAATTAGATAAGTTACCACAAGTTGAACAAGTTAAAGAAAAAGATTATGATATTTTATATTTAACTGATTATGTGGATGAATTTTCTTTAACGGCTCTTCAAGAATATGAAGGTCATAAATTCGTAAATGTAAGCAAAGATGAACTTGATCTTGAAAGTGATGAAGAGAAAGAAAAAACAAAGAAATTAAATGAAGAAAACAGTGATTTGTTAAAAGATATGAAAGAATTATTAAAAGAGGTAAGCGACATAAAGTTTACTAGTAAGTTAAAAAGTCATCCAGTATGTTTATCTACTAAGGGCGATGTTTCTATTGAAATGCAGAAAGTATTTGAAGCAATGCCTAATGATATACCAATAAAAGCTCAGACTGTTTTAGAAATAAATGAGAATCATCCAATATCAAATAAAATAAAAGATTTGTATAAAACTGATAAGGAAACATTTGAAAAGTATACTAAAATACTTTATAGTTCTGCTAAAATGATAGCAGGTTTAAATGTAGATGATCCAACAGAAATTAGTAATTTAATATGTGATGTTATGTCAAAGTAACATCCTTTTATTTTTATGATTAATATGATACTATTATTATAATGATGAAATATTTAT
>CATKYP010000182.1 GCA_949840855.1 uncultured Bacilli bacterium
TCGGATTATTTGCCTACTGAAAAGGGCACCATCTTCACGCCAGGCGCACAATCCAGCATCAATGAGGGTTTCTATCTATTTTAAAATAAAAGTAAATGTATATGGTAAGGGTGAAAGAATTAAAGGCGAAAATGCAAATAATAATAACAATAATGGAAGTAATAATATAGATGGCAATAATACCAATAATGATAATAACAGTGATAAAAATAATAATAATAGTAATATTAATGATAACATTGATAGTAACAATTCAAATACTACTCCAACAGGCAGTACAACAGGTGGAACTAATCAAGCCTATTAATATATAGAAAAGTGTTGATTTCAAATAAGTCAATACTTTTATTTTTATTTGTTCTTTGTTAGAATGTTTAATGGAGGCTTATATGAATAGTAAAATAATAAATGAAATAGCAAATAATTTGAATATTAAAAATAGACAAGTTGAGGTTGTACTTAATCTTTTAAATGAAGGTAATACAATTCCATTTATTGCTAGATATAGAAAAGAAATGACAGGAGCACTTGATGAAGAGTGTATTAGAAAGATTAATGATGTTTATATGTATCAAGTAAATCTTCTTAATAGAAAAGAAGATGTAATAAGACTAATTGAAGAAAAGGGTCTTTTAACAGAAGAGCTAAAAAATTCTATTATGAGTTGTGAGAAGTTAGTTGATGTTGAAGATTTATATAGACCATATAAAGAAAAGAAGAAAACAAAAGCAACAGATGCTATTAATATGGGACTTGAAGAATTAGCTAAAATTATTATGTCTTTTCCAACAACTGGGGATTTCGAAAGCATTAGTAAGAAGTTTTTAAATGAAAAAGTAGTTGATACAGAATTTGCTGTTACAAATGCTGGATATATTATAAGTGAATGGATAAGTGATAATGCAAGTTATAGAAAATATATTAGATCATATGTCTTTAAAACAGGACAAATCACTAGTAAATTAAAGAAAAATGCCCAGGATGAAAATAAAACGTATGAAATGTATTATGAATTTTCTGATTCTATTAAATATATTAAGCCATATAGAGTTATGGCTATAAATAGAGCGGAGAAAGAGAAAATACTTAGTGTTAGCTTAGAATATGATATGGAAAATATTGTTAAATATCTAGAAGATAAGATTATTAAAAATAAGAATTCTTTTGTAGTAGAGAAAGTCAAAGAGTTTATAGTAGATAGTTTAAAGAGACTAATACTTCCTAGTATAGAAAGAGAAATAAGAAGTGAGTTAAAAGAAAAAGCAGAAGATGATTCAATTATTAATTTTTCAAATAATTTAGAAAAATTGTTACTTACACCACCAATGTCAGAAAAAACTGTTTTAGGTCTTGATCCAGCCTTTAGGACGGGTTGTAAACTTGCTGTTCTTGATAAGACTGGTAAACCTTTAGAAATAGCAGTAATTTACCCAACAGAACCACATAATGATATAGAAAACTCTAAGAAAAAAGTTCTTGAATTAATTGAAAAATATGATATTGATATAGTAGCAATAGGTAATGGAACAGCATCACGTGAAAGTGAATCTTTTATAGCAGATGTTATAAAAGATGCTAAAAGAAAGGTTGAATATATAATAGTTAGTGAAGCAGGAGCTAGTGTTTATTCAGCAAGTAATTTAGCGATACAAGAGTTTCCAGAATTAACAGTAGAAAAAAGAAGTGCCATAAGTATTGGCAGAAGACTACAAGATAGTTTAGCAGAACTTGTTAAAATTGAACCAAAAAGCATAGGAGTAGGATTATATCAACATGATGTAACACCTAAAAAGTTAGATGAGTCTTTAGGGTTTATTGTCACAAAAGTTGTAAATGAAGTAGGAGTAAATATAAATACTGCTAGTAGAAGTTTACTTAGCTATGTATCAGGACTTAATAAAAAGGCAATAGATGAGATAATAACTACTCGTGAGAAGAGGGGGAAGTTTTTATCTAGAGAGGATGTGCATAAATTAAAGAGTTTTACTCCTAAAATTTATGAACAGTCTATTGGTTTTATTAGAATTTTAGAAGGTGACAATCCGCTTGATAAAACAGCTATTCATCCTGAAAGTTATAATGTTTGTGAACAATTATTAAAACTACTTGGTTTTAGTTCAGAATATATAGGTAAAAATGAACTTACTATAAAGTTAGATAATATTGATATAGAAAATATAAGTAAAGAGTTAAATACGGATATTTATACTTTAACAGATATTATAGACTCCTTAAAAAATCCTGGAAGAGATCCTAGAAGTGAGATGCCAAAACCAGTACTTAGAAGTGATATTTTGCATATAGAAGATTTACATATAGGGGATAAATTAGAAGGAACAATTCGTAATGTTGTTGATTTTGGATTATTTATAGATATAGGACTAAAAAATGATGGACTTGCTCATATATCAAAACTATCAAAAGAATTTATTAAAAACCCTAGAGAACTATTTAGTGTAGGAGATATTGTTACTTGCTATGTAGATGACATATCTTTAGAAAAAAAGAAAGTAAGTTTAAGACTTGTTAATTAATTGAATAATGAATTTTTACTATATACAAATTCTTTTTTTTTATATAAAAATAAAGCCTTATAAACTTTTATAATTAAAAGAACAAATATAAATTCCTATACGATATCAATGCCATTTTGTCTGACCTCATTTATGCCAGGGTATTGGAACCT
>CATKYP010000183.1 GCA_949840855.1 uncultured Bacilli bacterium
AGAAGAGAAATTATTTTAGATAACTATCAAAATCCAATGAATAGAGGATTAATTGAAGATAGTAATTATATAATGGAAAATACTAATAATGAATCATGTATAGATAATATTGATATGCAACTAAAAATTAGTGATGGTGTAATAGAAGATATTAGATTTGATGGAGAAGCTTGTGCTATTAGTACTAGTGCAACTTCTATTATGATTAGGAGTTTAGTGGGAAAAAGGATAGAAGAAGCTAGAAAAATTTTGAAAAATTATAAGAGTATGTTAGAAGAGAAAGAGTATGACTCTAATATTTTAGGAGAGTTAAATGTTTATAGTGATATTTCTCTTCAACCTAATAGAGTAAAATGTGCTCTTCTTCCCTATAATGCTGTTTGTAAGATGCTTAATAGATTGGATGAAGTATAATGGAAGTTGTTGGACTAAATAAAGAGAATATTATTTCAATTTCTAAAGCTAAAGGAGAGGATGATTGGGTACTTGATTTTAGACTTAAAAGTTATCAAAAATTTCTAGAATTAGAAATGCCTACTTTTGGTCCTCAGATTAATCTTAATTTTGATGATATAATTTATTATAAGAATGACAGTTTAGATGAGAAAATGAAAGATAATTGGAATGATGTTTTGAGGCCTATTAGGGATGAATTTAACTCACTTGGGGTAATTTCTAGCGAAAAGCATCTTGATGGTATAGGAGTACAATATGAAAGTGAAGTAATATATCATAATATGATTAAGGAATTAAATGATAAAAATGTTATATTTACTTCAATAGATGATGCTATAAAAAAATATCCTAATCTTGTTAAGAAGTATTTTTCAACTATCGTGTCTAATTGTGATAATAAGTTTGCAGCTTTAAATTCTGCTGTATTTAGTGGAGGAAGCTTTATATATATTCCGCCAAATACAACACTTGATAGGCCACTTCAGAGTTATTTTAGAATTAATAGTCGTAATATGGGGCAATTTGAGAGAACTTTAATAATAGTTGATGATAATAGTAGTTTGCATTATGTTGAGGGGTGTACTGCACCAAGTTATAGTGAATCAAGTTTGCATGCTGCGGTAGTTGAAATTTATGTTGGAAAAAATAGCAAGTGTAGATATTCTACTATTCAGAACTGGGCTAATAATGTTTATAATCTAGTTACAAAAAGAGCGGTAGTTGAAGAATCTGGGGTTATGGAATGGATTGATGGAAATATTGGTTCATATAAGACTATGAAGTACCCATGCTGTGTACTTAAAGGAGATAATTCTTTAGGAGTTTGTATAACTATTAGTGTTGCAAAGGATAAACAAGAACAAGATAGTGGAGCTAGAATGATACATCTTGGAAAAAATACACATAGTAATATTATTTCTAAAAGTATTAGTCAAAATGGTGGGAATGCTACTTATCGTGGTAAAGTTTTAATTAATCCTTTAGCGATAAATAGTTCTTCAATGGTAAAATGTGATACTTTGATTTTAGATAGGAATTCTAAAAGTGATACAATTCCTGTTAATTCTTGTTTTAATGAGAGTAGTAATATAGAACATGAGGCTACTGTTGCTAAGATAAATGATGATACCTTATTTTATATGATGAGTAGGGGAATAAGTGAAGAAAGGGCAACTGAATTAATTGTTTTAGGATTTTTGGATAAGTTTAGACAGGAACTTCCTATGGAATATGCTGTGGAACTTAATCAGTTAATTAAGAGAAATTTGTAAGTTAATTGTTAATAATATTTGAATTTGTAGATTTGCTATGTTGAATCTATTTTTTTTTGTTTATTTTTTCTACTGTTAGTTAAATTTCTCGTTTTGACTAATTATTTTAAAGTATTAATATATTTCTCGGAAAGGAGGAATTTATGTTAAATCAGATAGTACTTGTTGGTCGTTTAGTTCGTGACATTCAAGTAAATGAAAGTGAATCTGGTAAAAAGGTTGCAACTCTTGGTTTGGCTGTACCTAGAAGTTTTAAAAATAATGAGGGACTTTATGATACAGATTTTCTTAATTGTACTCTTTGGGATAGTGCTGCTATTAATACTTCAACATATTGTAAAAAAGGCGATATTGTTGGTATAAAGGGTCGAGTTCAATCCAAACTAATAGAAGAGAATGATACTAAGAAAAATGATATGCAAATAATAGTTGAAAAAGTAACTTTTTTATCTGGTAAGAAAGAAAATGAGGCAGTAGGGTAGTAAAAGTCATTAACTATTAGTTAACTTTCAACAAAACTAATTTGGTAATTTCTATAATTGATTTTAGGAAATGGTGTGATTTTATGCTACTTGGTAATAGGTTAAAAAGTCTTAGAGAAGAGAACGGCTTAACTCAAGAAGAACTGGCAAAAAAACTTAGTGTTTCAAAATCTGCAATTAGTTATTATGAAAATGGAAAAAGAATCCCTACAGTTGATAATTTTCATAAGTTAGCTAGTATTTTGAATGTTAGTTTCGATTATTTGGTTGGAAATGATTATTTTGAAGTAGCAGAAGATGATGGAAGTAGTTATGGAATGTATATGGCGAAAGAAGAAATGGATTTTATTAATGAAGTAAGACGTAATCCTAAATTACATGAGAAAGTTATAGAAGATCCTAAAAGATGTGTAGAGTTAATTAATAAGAAGTTATTTTAGACTATATTTATTTAAAATT
>CATKYP010000184.1 GCA_949840855.1 uncultured Bacilli bacterium
AACTAATATATATTTCTTTATAATCTTCTTTAAAATTAATATTTTTACTTATAAGCTTTTTAAAGGTTGCTGCTTTTTTTAGCTTACCATCATAAAAGTTAGACGACAGTCTATTAGAAATTTCATCAAGTCTTTCAAATAGAGGCATAATATTATATTTATAATGAATCATTTCATTTATTTCTTCTTTTGTAACTTTATTAATATCTCCTTCTATAAAATCACTTATACATTTTGCATTTTTTATATATTCAGCTAAAAATTTATCTAAATCATTTATAATTTCATCACTTTGTTTATATCTAATTAAATCAGGATTAGGTTCACTATAAGAATAATATCTTGCAATAAAGTCTGAAAAACTTTCAACTTCTTTATACTCTGTAATAAAGTTAGCTAAGTAGTCATTAAAAGTAGTTTGCAAAGTATTACTTTCTCCAAGGGATGGTAATACTTCTGATATATATTCTGTAAAGATGTCATTAGGAGAAAATATTAAGATATTATTACTATTTAAGTATTCTAATCTATAAAGAAGAAAAGCTATTCTATGAAGCGCAACTGTTGTTTTTCCACTTCCTGCTATCCCCTGGACGATTAGATTATGGTCAAGTATATTTCTAATTACTTTATTTTGTTCTTGTTGGATAGTATTTACAACATTTTTCATCTTTTCACTAGACTCAGTAGATAAAATATCTTGAAGCACTTCATCATCTATATTCAAAGAGTTATCAAATACACCTTGAAGCATATTCTCTTCTATCTTATATTGTCTTTTTCTTTTTAGTGTTCCAACTACTTTACCTCCTGGAGTTCTATATTCGCAAGGCCCTGTCTCATAGTCATAAAAAAGGCTACAAATAGGACTTCTCCAGTCATATAGAATATTATTTAAATGCTTATCTTTTAAATAAGTAAGAGAAATATAAATATTAAATATTTCATTATCTTCTTCATCTTCAAAAACAAGAGAAGCAAAATATGGTTTTTTCTCTATTTGTCTAAGTCTTTTATAATATCTTTCTTTTTGACTATTTTTTTCTTCTTCTGAACTAGTTGCAAGTCTAGTTTGGATAATTTCAGCATCATCAAAGGAATTAGAACCATCCCATATTAATTTTTTAAATTCCTTTAGATTTTCAAAGTCATCTTTTACTTCTTTTCTTAAATCACTTAATGTATCATTTAAAAGTTTAGTTGTAAGTTTAAGTATTTTCTTCTCCTTTAAGTATTCCTCGCTACTGACTGCCATAATAATCACCGAGTAAATAAACTCGGATTCACACCTCCCCTTCTTTTATAATTAATATTATTTATTTAGTTCATCAATAAGTTTAGTAAATTCTTCTTGTAACTCTTGGAGTCTTTCTTCACTTTTAGCTTCAAATCTTGCTGTCAAGTTAGGTCCTGTATTGCTTGCTCTTACTAGTGCCCAAGAGTCATCAAATAGTACTTTTATACCATCTATGTCAATATATTTATAGTTTTTACTTTCAGCGTATTCTTTAATCTTATCTACTACAATAAACTTTTTATCATCACTACTTTTAAACTTCATTTCTTCTGTTGCATAATATTTTTCTATTCCTTCTAGTAATTCATCAGCATTTTTATAAGTATTTGAAAGTATTTCTAATAATCTAAGTCCAGCATAAAGACCACTATCAAATCCAGGCCATCTATCTCTAAAGTAAACGTGTCCAGATAGCTCTCCACCAAATGGCAAGTCATCATCTCTTACTTTAGCTTTTGTATAAGAATTTCCTGTTCTATAACAAATTCCCTTTCCACCAAGTTTTATTATTTCATCTTCTACAGCTTTTGAGCATTTTACATCATATAGAAATTCTTTCTTAGAAACTTTATTTATAATATCTCTTATTACAATAATCATAAATTTATCAGTCGGAACAAACATTCCTGTTCCAGTAACAAAGCCCATTCTATCACCATCGCCATCAAAAGATATTCCTATATCAGCACCTACTTCTATGACTTTTTTCTTTAATTCTTCTAAATTTTCTTCTACACAAGGGTCTGGGTGATGAGCTGGAAAGGTTCCATCACTTTCACTATTTATATAAATAAATTCATGTGGAAATATATCATAAAGTTTTTTTACAATAACACTAGTAGTACCATTACCAGGATCTACTACTACTTTTAGTTTTCTTCCGAAATTAAAGTTATCTCTAAACAAATTAATATAATCTTCTTCGATATTATATTCTCTAAGATTTCCATTTCCACTTTCAAATTCACTTTTTAATATGAAATCTAAGAAGTCTTGAATTTCTTGTCCCTTACAATTACCACTTTCATCGAAAGCAAATTTAAAACCATTATCATCTTTTGGATTATGACTTGCTGTTACCATAACACCACTATAAACTTCTAGTTTGATACAAGCATAATAATACATTGGTGTTGTACATAGGCCTAATGATATTACGTCTATACCTGTCTCTAAAATTCCTTTTGTTAAAGCTTTATATAAAGTAGGAGAAGATAGTCTATTGTCATGTCCAATAACACAAGTAGTTTTACCAATATGTTTTATATGACTACCAAATCCAAGTCCTATTGTATAAGCTGTATCCTCATCTATTTCACTCTCATAAATTCCTCTAATATCATAACCTCTAAAAATATTTTTA
>CATKYP010000185.1 GCA_949840855.1 uncultured Bacilli bacterium
AAATTGATGAGTTGAAAATTGAAAAGAAAGAAAAGAAAAATGCTGATGACATATTAAAGAAATACAAGCACATAAAAGAACTAAATAAAATTATATTAGATGAATTTATTGATAAAGTATATATTGGAGAATATGATAAAGAAAATAAAACACGAGATATTGAAATAGAATGGAACTTAGAATTTTAAGATAGAAAATGATAATTTGGGCTTTTCCGATTCCTGCACACGGTGGGGATGATCCAGGAGCTTTAGGCAATAATTTAAAAGAGAAAGACTTAACATTACAAGCAGCACAATATATGTATAAAAGACTAAAAGAACTAGGAGTTCCTGTAGCAATTACTAGAGATACTGACAGCACATTGGATAGAAATGAAAGAGTAAGTAAAATTTTAAATGCTTTTGGGAACGATCCAAATGTCATAGTAGTAGCAAATCACATAAATGCAGGAGGTCGTGGGTTTAGTTACCATTGTTAGAGTTAATTGGGTATTTAGACGAGTGTATTTGAATGAAATAAAATTAAGGTATACTTAATCAAAAATGATATTTTGAAAGTAAAAAGTTGCTTTAAAATGATAGTTTGGGTACAAAATGTTTTGAAATGCTAAAAGAATGTTGAAAAGTGTGATATAATTAGTACATAAAATAGCAGTATTCAATTTTTTTAAGATGAATACTGCTTATTTTTTGAAGTGAGGTTGTATAATGGGATTTACGCGTGATGATTTTAATAAAATGGATGAACAATTAAAAAAAATAACTTTACAGAAAGTGGAAGAGATTACTATTAATAATAAAATTCCTACAACTGATGATTTAAAAGATAGTAATAAGTCTAATGTAATTAATGCTTCAATTTTATTTATAGATATTAGAAAATCAACCGAATTAACTGACATAAGTCAACCAAAAACTATGGTAAAAATATATAGAGCGTTTATGAGAATGGCGGTAGATTGTGTAAGAAAAAATAATGGAGTTACTAGACAATTTTTAGGCGATAGAATTATGGGGGTATTTTATGATGAAACCGATACAAGTGGAAATATAATTTCTAATTCAGTAGATAATGCGGTTAATTGTGCAAGGGCACTACATACTTGTATTATATATTCACTAAATAAGTATTTAAAAAACAATGTTAATGGAAAAATTATCTCTTGTGGCATAGGAATTGATTATGGTAAAATTTTAGTTACTAAAGTTGGAATGCAAGGATTAGAATATGATGAACATAAAGAAAACGAAATGAATTGTGTTTGGGTGTCTAAAGCAACTAATTATGCAAGCAAATTAGCTGACATAAGTAATGGAAATGAAATTTTTATATCAGAATTAGTGTTTAAAATAATGTCTGATGAGTTAAAAAAAGATAAAGATTGGATTAGAGTAACAAGAATCAAAAATAGTAAAAAGTATATAGGATATTGTGTAAGTAATTACTACCTAAATTATTATAATGAGCTTGGAGAAGAGGTAAAAGAAATATCAGATGAAAGCATAGAGACTGAAAAGGAATATGCTATGCTAGTGGAAAAATTAGATAATAAATATTTAGAATTATCACAGAAGAAAAATCAACTTGTAAAAACTGAAGAACAATTAAAATTGAAAGAAGAAAAATTACTAGAAACTATGCATGACAATATTGAATTGTTAGATGAAATCTATGAATTATCCTATTCTTTAGTAAGTACATTATTTTGTAAAAACGATTTAATAAAACAGTTAGGTTTAGAAAAGATAACAAAAATTTTAAATATTTATTATGAAATTGGAACAAAAATGAGAATAAAAAAAGATGATTTAGATTTAAGAATAGTAGCCGAATTGATTGACATTAATATAATTTTTAATTCATGTAATACCAGTTATAATTATTTAGTAAAAATGGCAGATAAAGGGTCATGGTTGTTAATAAGAAAAGAACCATTACAATGGGCAAAGGATAATTATAAAAAATGGGAGATAACAAATTCTTTAGATAAGCGAATTAATAGCGTAGACAATGCTAATGAAAGAAGAAAATGGATAGATTATAAAAATGAAATTTTAAAAATATGGGGTGATGTACAATGAAAAGTAAAAAAGAGATTATTTATGATGAAGACAAAGCTTATAAAAGTTTAGAAAATATTAATTCTTGGATTAACAATTCTGATACTAAGGTATCAATTATTTTGGGATTATTAGGAGTTATATTTACTGTGATTTTTAGCAATACAGAATTTTATCATTCAATGTTGAAACTTTGGAAAAGTGTTATTAAAAATATAAGATTTGGAGAATTGATATATTTGTTACTGATTTTTTTATCGATAGCTCTAATTATTTATGGAATATATAAATTATTTCGAGTTTTAGTTCCAAGATTAGAATCTAATCTTAAGAATGGGAAAAAATCTATATTATATTTTGGAGAAATAAGTAATTATGATTCGTTTAATGATTTTAAAAGAAATGTATATAAAATATCTAAACAAGAATTATATGATGACATTTTGCAACAAATCTACATTAATTCAAATATATGTAATGTAAAGTTTAAAAATTACAATTACGGCTTGAAAAGTATTATTATAGGGATTGTTTTATTTACTTTTTTGTATATTGTAGGAGTCGTTATTTATATTT
>CATKYP010000186.1 GCA_949840855.1 uncultured Bacilli bacterium
GATTAATTCAAATGAGGCGATATCCAACATTATTAGAGAGAAGGAAAAAAATAATAAAAATATATTATCTATTTTAGTTATAGTATTAGTTATTATTCTAGGCTTATGGGTGATTATTATTTATCCACTTGTAAAGTTTAACTCAAATGAGAAAATTATGAGAAAAGCAGGATCAAGATTTTTTCAACTTAATGCTAATAGAGTTCCAAGAGAAGGAGAAATGGCTACAGTTAGTGGAATAACCCTTTTAGATAAAAGTTACATTAAAGATGCATTAAAAGGAGCTTATAGTGGGGAAGAGTGTGACTTGAAAAAAAGTTGGGTTAAGGTAAAAAAACAATCTGGTGAACTTAAGTATTATGTATATTTACAATGTGGATTTATGAGTTCTAAAGTTGATCATAAAGGACCAGAAATAAAACTTAATGGAAAAGCTGAAATGGAAGTTGAAAGAGGATCTAATTTTAAAGACCCTGGAGTAAAAAGCGTAAAAGATAAAACCGATGGTAATATGGATATTTCCTCAGTTGTAATTAAAAGTGATATAGATACAACAAAAGTTGGAGAATATACAATAGTTTATTCAGCTGTTGATAGTTTTGAAAATAAAACGACAGTTACTAGAAAGATAAAAGTTAGTCAAAGTTTAAAGCAAACAGTATTAAATGATACTAATAATGAAGGAGTATATAAAGGAGCAGAAGTTAATAATTATATTAGATTTTCTGGTCAATTATTTAGAATAGTTAGATTAAATGATGATGGTACTGTAAAGATTGTTAGCGCAGAGGATATTAGTCAAGTTGATTATAACTCACTTGATAAATGGTTAAATGATTACTATTATGAACATTTAGCTGAGAGTTCAAAAGACTTTGTTCAAGAAAGAAGTATATGGTGTAGTGATGATGTAGGTAAAAATTCAGTTGACACTAAAATTGACTGTAAAGCAGAGAAAAACAAAAAAAATGCTGGACTTTTGTCGATAAATGAGTATAATAGTTCGCAAAAGGAGGGGGAGAGTTATCTTTATACTAATACTATTAATTGGACCTCTAATAGTTTAGATGATAAAAATGCTTGGACAACTAAAAGAAATTTCTTTAATCAAGAATCTAAATATTTAGATTATAGTAGAAAGAATCATTTCAATGTAAGACCTAGTATTGTATTAAAGAAGAATATAAAAATTATTGATGGCAGCGGTACTGCAGATGATCCATATGATATAGGAGATTTTAAAACTGGTAAACCTGGTGATGATTTAAACAAAAGATATAGTGGAGAATATGTTGAATATGCTGGAATATTATATCGTATTGTTGAGACTGATGGTAAAAATGCTAAAGTCATTGTAGCAGGAGATATTTCAGAGGATAAGTTTGAATATGGTGAAGGAAATGTTTATAATCCAAATAAGAAAGGCAATATAGGATATAACTTGGAAAATACAGTTAGTAGTTATATTAAAACTTCTTATTTTGAAAAGCACTCAATTGTAGTGCCAATATATGATAATAAATCTTCTTATAATGGAAAGAAAACTGAAAAGAAATATAGTGTTAAATTTTCTGCTCCAAACTTATATGATATGTATAGTAGTTCTGTAATACCTACATGGTATATTAATTCTTCTAATAAAAGTAATGTTAGGTATTTATCATCTGATAATGGGACCGTTTATTACGATTCTAATGATTATATGGATAGATCTGGAAATCTTAGATTTGTAGCATATTTTAAAGAAGGTATTACTTTAAAGAGTGGTAAAGGGACTCTAAAAGAGCCGTATAAAGTTAGTGATTAGTAAAAGGTGTTATGATGGAAAAAAGTATAAGAAGTAAAAATAAGACATTTAAAAAATTGTTTATTATAATATTAATATTTCTTTTTATACTGCTTCTTCTATTCTATTTATTTAGAAAAATGAATTTTAAACGAATTTTATTTCCGATTTATAAAATAGAAGATAGGACAAGTAGTGTTGATAAAGCAAAGAAAAAATATAATAATGAGAAAGTTGTTGGTTGGATAAAAGTTCAGGGAACTAATATTGATTATCCAATAATTGAATATAGCGATACTA
Organism: uncultured Bacilli bacterium; assembly: GCA_949840855.1. Taxonomy (GTDB): domain Bacteria; phylum Bacillota_I; class Bacilli_A; order RF39; family UBA660; genus UBA2730. The sequence continues at coordinate 2,087 of CATKYP010000186.1, forward strand.
TGATGGAAACTTTTAAGAGTGATGGTTATGTTTGGGTTAACGTTTCACCAAAGGAACAAGACAATTTTCTTACAATTTTAGGTCATAATATTAGAAATGTTTCAAGCCAACCATTAGTTGGTGATAAAACAATGAATCAATTTGAACAGTTAATGTCGTTTATATATTATGATTTTAGTAAAGAAAATAAATATATTCAATATACATTAAATGGAAAAAATAGATTATATCAGATATTTTCTGTATCTCTTATTGACAAAGATGATGTTGATTCTTCTATAACTTCTTATACTAATAAAGATTTAAAAAAATATATTGAAGAATCTCAAAAAAATAGTTATTTTGATTTTGATATTGATATTGATGTTTCAGATAGTGATAAAATTATTTCATTAGTTACTTGTACTAGATTTAATGGAAGAAGTGATTTGCAATTTAGAGTAGATGCAAAGCTGGTAAAAAAGAATAAAGGTTATGATTATGATATTACTGAAAACAGTAATTATAAAGAAATTAAAGA
>CATKYP010000187.1 GCA_949840855.1 uncultured Bacilli bacterium
CATTATTATCTAAAAATTCAATATAATCTTTTATTTTTCTTACAAGACCTTTTATATTTTTGCTATCTATATCTTCGATTTTCATTGGAACATATCCATGAAAATCTAAATTATCAGTAATAATATAACCATTATCACATAAATTATTTTCATATTTTAAAAATAATTTTTTATTTTGAGCTTTAGCAGCATCTATAAAGATAAGATCAAATTTTTCAGTAATTTCTAGTTCCAAAGCATCACCAAATATTAAGGTTATTTTATCAGCTAATTTAAATTTATCAATGTTTTTAATAGCCTCTAAATATCTTTCTTTATCCCTTTCAATTGAAGTTACTCTAACAGAAGCAGTACTAGAAGCCATTTTAATTGCAGAATATCCTATAGCAGTACCTATTTCTAAAATATTCTTAATGTTATTCTCTTTTATTAATTTAAGAACAAATTCTATTCCATCTCTTTGCATAATAGGAATATTATTAACTTCTGCATATTCTTCTAGTTCTCTGAATTTACTATCTACCATATCCAATTACCTGCCTCTTTAATCTCTTGCACCTTCTTTAAATGTTCACTATTTGTCTTAGTATAATATATATTGCCAAGCTTGTCCGCTACAAAATATAAATAGGAACTATCAGTTGGTTTTAAAGCTGATTTTAGAGATGATAAAGATGGCATACATATTGGCCCAACAGGTAATCCTATTAAATTTTTACTTCTAGTATTATATGGATTATATTTTTCAAACTCACTAGTAGTTAAATCTTTAGTCATAGGTTTTTGAAAAGCATAATAAGTAGTAACATCACTACCCAAATTCATAGCCTTATTAAGTCTATTCTCAAATATTCCCGCAATCATACTTCTATTTTCATCATTTGTTCCCTCAAGCTCAAGCATACTAGCAAGAGTAATATATTCATGAAGTGTATGTTTATTACTAAGAGCATCATTAAGACTATCGAGCATTTCTTTTTCTCTATCTAACATTTTTTCAATAATTACTTTAATTGAAACATCTTTATTAATAAATTCATAAGTATCAGGAAATAAATACCCCTCTAGTGGATAGTATATATCCTCATTTAAAATATCATCTGTCAAAAAATAATACTTTTCTATTAGAGTTTTAAGATATTTTTTATCATTAACTGTACTAATAACATCATCATATGAATTAGTTGTTTCCTTACTTATCAACTCAGCATAATCTGTAAGTCTACGTCCCTCTTTAAAAGTAAGTCTTATGACATCTTTATTTAAATTATTACCCTTACAAACTTTTTCAAGTATTTCTGCCAAATTCATATTTTTTCTAAACTCATAAGTGGCAGCTTTCAAATATTTACAATCATTTAGTTTTGTATATAAAAGGAAAAAGTCACCATTTCTAATAACACCTCTTTTCTCTAATAATTTTCCAATACTTCTAGAAGACATTCCATTTTTTATCTCAACTTCTATAATAGAATTAGAATTCTTATCAACAGGACTTGCTAAATAACAGTAAACTACACTTGTTGAGATAAAAAATAGTCCCAATAATACAAGTATCACTATAGTTATTCTTACTTTTTTCTTAACCTTTTTTCTTGCCATATTAGTCCCCTTTATCTAATTATTTATTGTCATTCTCTTCTTCTCTAAGCTCTTCCTGAATTGTGTTTAATATAGTTTCAATAACTTTCCATTCCTTCTCGGTTTCAATAGCTTCTAATCTAGGATTTTCTTCTTCTGGATGATAAATTGAAGCATAAACAGATACATTTCCTTCCTCATCTTTCGAATTATCGGTATATACTATATAATTTTTTAAGTTTTCTTCTCCTTGAAAAGTAAATAAAACATCATATTTTGTTTCAGTCCCATCCTCATTCTTCATAATAAAACTATTTTCTTCCATCTTTATTAATTTCCTTTCTTGTTCAAAAAGCTTTGTAATATTATAGTAGCTGCTAAACTATCAATTACTTTTTTTCTTTTCTTTCTAGATGTGTCATTTTGAATTAATATATTAGTAGCTTCTCTTGTAGTAAGTCTCTCATCTTCTAAATAAACTGGTATTTTTATTTTATTTTCAAGTTTCTTTTTAAACTCTTCACTAAGTATTGCTTTTTCTCCTATTGTATTGTTCATATTTTTAGGATACCCTAAAACTATTACATCAACTTTTTCTTCTAAGACAAGCTTAGACACCTCTTCTATTAAAAAATCATAATCTTCATTATGCCTAATTATCTTCATACTTCTAGCAACAATTCCTAATTTATCAGAAATTGCAACACCCAAAGTCTTTGAACCTAAATCAAGTCCCAAATAACGCATTATTTTTTCTTTTGAAACTCCTCTAATAAAACTTCTACAATCTTAGCCCTATCCATACTTTGCATCTTTTTTCTTGCATCTCTATGACTAGAAATATAGCCTAAATCTCCACTTATTAAGTAACCTACTATTTGATTAGTTGGATTATATCCACGTTCTTTTAGAGCTTCATAAACGTCTTTCAAAGTATAACGTATTTCCTCTACATTCATATCTTCTATATGAAATAAACAAGTCTCTTCTAAACTCATAATATCACCTCGCTACAATTACTTC
>CATKYP010000188.1 GCA_949840855.1 uncultured Bacilli bacterium
AAATATATTAGGAGGTTTATTATGAAAAAAGATCAGTTAAAAGCTATTAGAGAGGAATTAGTACTTTTAAGAACAGGAATTTTAAATCCTTGTAGTGACTATGATCCCTTTGGTTTATGTCCTTGTACAGATTGTTTTTTATGTGAAAATTGTGATTATATGATTATAGATAGTGAAGGAAATATTTTAAAAGATTTTTCCTCTCTTGATTTAACAAGTGAGTTTGAAGATAGAAAAATATATAAAGTAGAGTTTTTTGATGAAGGTTATTTTAAACAATTTGAAAAATATATGACAGATTATGATAGTGATTATCGGTTAACTAGAATTTTTTCTGAGAGTAATGGAGATGAAACTACAATAATGAAATTTTCAAAATTAGATCAGAAAAAAATAAGGGAAGAAGAGAAAGAACGAGAGCAGCATTGGTTAATGTCTTCTATAATAAGTAAAAACTCATATCAAGAAAAACAAATTATACCAACAGAAGAAGTTCATACTGCTAATCTTCCTGTAAAAGTAAAGAAGTTTGTAAAGAGTATCTTTCAAGGATTTAAGAAATTCAATAATTGATAAAATTAAAGTAGGATGTTAAACTATATATGTAGTATATAAAATATAAGGAGGATACATAAAGTGGAGAAAGCAAAAGTATATTTTACTAAAAATATTAACGGAGAAAGTCTTATTAAATTGTATGATAAGTTAGATGTTAAGTTATCAGGAAAAGTTGCTATTAAACTTCATTCTGGCGAAGAGGGCAATCAAAATTATATGAGACCAGAATTTGTACGTGATATAATTGAATATATAAATGGAACAGTAGTAGAATGTAATACAGCATATGAAGGAGAAAGAAATACAACTGAAAAACACATTAAATTAATGGAAAAACATGGCTGGAGTAAATATTTTAATGTTGATATTTTGGATAGTGATGCTGAAGATATATTGGAAAATCCAAATGGAGAAGTTATAAAGAAAAATATTATTGGTTCTAAAATGAAAGATTATGACTCTATGCTTGTTTTATCTCATTTTAAAGGACATCCAATGGGTGGCTTTGGAGGTGCTATTAAAAATCTTTCTATTGGACTTGCTTCATCAAATGGAAAAATGTATATTCATACATCGGGAGATGAAAAAGCTAGTTTTGAAGATATGTTTAAGGCAGATCACGATTCATTTTTAAAGTCAATGGCAGATTCAGCTAAGACTATAACAGATTTTTATAATGGAAAAATATGTTATATTAATGCTATGGTTAATATGTCAGTTGATTGTGATTGTTGTGCTAAAGCAAAAGATCCTTGTATGAAAGATATTGGAATTCTAGCATCAGTTGATCCAGTTGCTTTAGATCAGGCTTGTATAGATTTAGTTTATAATTCAAATGATTCAGGAAGAGATGAATTAGTTGAAAGAATAGAATCTCGTAATGGATTATTAACACTTGACAGTGCTGCAAAACAAGGAATTGGTTTAAAAGAATATGAATTAATATCAATAGATTAAGTTACTAGTATCATAAATAAAAATAATATATAAAAGGTTATCTTTAATGATAATCTTTTTTTGTTGACAAGAGTTATATACTGTTATATTACAAATATAACAGTTGTGGAGGAGATATGAAAATAATTATAAGCAATAACAGTAATATTCCTATATATGAACAGATAAAGGGAATTATTATTAGTCAAATTATAAGTGGTTAGTTACAAAGTAATGAACCTCTTCCGTCAATTAGAAGTCTTGCCAAGGATATAAGAATAAGTGTAATGACAATAAAGAAAGCCTACGATGAATTGGAAAATGAAGGATATATTTTAACAAGACAGGGAAAAGGAAGTATTGTGGCACCTACTAATTTAGAATTTATAAAGGAACCAAAACAAAAAGAAATAGAAATATATATGACCAAAATTTTGGAAATAGCAAATCAGTACAATATAAGTAATAGAGAGGTATTAGATTTATTGAAGTTTATGATGGAGAGTGATAAATAGTGGAAATATAATAAGTATTAAAAAATTAAGAAAAAAATATAATTCTGGCTTTGAACTTGGTGAAATAAATTTAGAAATACCAAGTGGAGTTATAGTTGGATTAATTGGAGAAAATGGAGCAGGTATGACAACTCTTATAAAGACTATTTTAAATATAATAAAAGTGGATAGTTGTGAGGTAAAGTGGTGAGGTAAAAGTATTTGGAAAAAATTATAATTTTTATGAGAAATACATTAAAGAAGATATTGAAGTTGTCCTTGATAATATGTTTTTTCCTGAGATATTAACACCAAGAGATATAGATTTTTGTATGAAAGATATTTATAAAAATTGGGATTCAGCACTTTTTCATAAATATTTAGAGGATTTTTCTATTTTAAAGAATAAACAAACTAAAACTATGTCTACAGGTATGGGGAAAAAACTTTATATTGCTACAGCATTATCTCATCATCATAAATTGCTTATTTTGGATTAACCTACTAGTGGACTTGATCCAGTTGTTAGATCAGAAATATTATTTTTGGACTTTATTCAAAACCCTCAACATACTATTTTATTATCAACTCATATTACTAGTGATCTTGA
>CATKYP010000189.1 GCA_949840855.1 uncultured Bacilli bacterium
CATCGTATTCGCAAAAATAAGAAAAAACTTGGCAGAAGCATTGAAGAACGTCCTAAAGAGATCAATAAACGTAATGAGTTTGGCCATTGGGATTGTGATTTGGTTCCCGGACATAAAACTAAAGATGATGAGGTATTGTTAACTCTATCTGAGCGAATGAGCCGTGAATTCTTAATTATACGTATTCCCGACAAGACTTCTGTCAGTGTCATGCAGGCCTTTAAAGAACTCCCAGCGAACACCGGAATGATATTTTTAAAACCATTACCACTGATAATGACTCAGAGTTTGCAGATCTTTCAAACTGAGAAGACGTATCAAATACTTTAGTTTACTATGCTCATCCTTACGCTTCTTGTGATAAGGGAACAGTTGAAAGACACAATGGTCTTATTCGCAGATTCATTCCTAAGGGAGAAGCAATAGCTAACTATTCTTTACAAGACATTATTAATATTGAAACCTGTTGCAATTCTTTGCCAAGAAAGATACTGGCCTATCATACACCAGATAAAATCTTTGAAAGAGAATTAGATCTAATCTATCAAGCAGCTTAACTAAAATTGTTCAATTTATTATTGCAATTTGCGTCTATAATAAATTTCGGCTTATAAAAGGACTATTACTATGCGAATTAACGACCATAAAAATAATTGGTGGCTTGCAGATATTGGTGATTATCTAAAAGTAATTGCTAATGGATGCGTAATGCTTCAGCCTATTATTGCTTTATTTTTAACTCTTCCTCTAAATTTTAAAAAACAACTTTTCTTAGCTTCCTTATATAATTTTGTTAAATTTACTTCTCCGGCTTTTATTTTTGGAATAGTTTTTACCGTAATTCGGATAACCGCAAAAAGACCAAAGTTACCAATGAAAACTTACTCACTCAATCAATGGAATAATAACTTTTTTCCTACTTTCGCTTGGACTTTGGCTTATTTAATCTTAATGCCTAATTTACAGCAACATGGGCATTTTCATAATATTCCTACTTTTATTTGGCAATTTTTTAGTGGAAATGCTGCACCACATCTTTGGTATAGTGTAATGATGTTGCAATTTTTAATTATTATGCCTGCGATTAAGGGAATATGTGAATGGGTAAAACATTCTTACACTAAACTGATATTCGTTGTAATCATTTCAGGAATTATTTATTTTAGTTGGTTACTTTTTTATGATTACTTTGTTTTAAATAATCTTTATCATTATAATTGGTATTTATTAGATAGATTTTTCTTAAGTTTTTTAATTTTTGGACTTTATGGTGGACTTAGCTGGAATTTTCATGAAGAAATACAAAATTTTCTTTTTAATTATTGGTGGATTGTAGTAACTATTTATTTAATTACTTATTTTTGGACTCGCAGGCTATTTATAAGTTCATCTAATATAACTAATTTAACTAACGATAGCTATTATCTACCTTCAATGGCCATCTATGCTTTAGCTGTTATATTTTTAATTTATTTAATTTGTATTGCGCAAAAAGTTTTCAATATGAATCGTAGTCTAAAAACTATTCATTTCTTAGCTTTTTATGCGTACCGAGCATTCTTAGCTAACGTTTTCTGGGATCGCATTTTATGGAATTACTTTAATTTTAAACACCTTGTACAAAATAATATTTATGTTGGCATAATAATCATTTGGATGGCTACATGGATTTTATCTTATTTATCTGTATATTTAATTCATCAAATTTGGCTTAAAATGAAATATAAATGCTCTCTTTCAAAATAGCTATATTGATAAAATAAAATATGAAACCACATAATTTATTAATTTCCTTCTTCAATCTTAATTTTGTGGTAAAAGTTAAGCTACAAAAAAGCGCTCTAAGGATTAAATTCATCTTTAGAGCGCTTTTTTCTAAGTTAATCGTCTAAACTATTTGTAATTTATGTATTCCTTTTCTGAAATTTTTCATAGTATTTCTTTAGCAAATCTAAAATTTGCTTACCAATTACTGTATAATCATTTGTTAGTAAATTAGCCTCCGATACTCTTAGCTCACCTGCTTGTGCACCAAAACCGACACCATCTACCAGAACTACCCTCCCCATTTTCTCAGCTAATTCTAGTAAAAAGTCTACTTTTTGAAAATTATTTGCCAAATAACTTCTAAATTTCTTTCCATATAATTTTTCTGCAAGCTTATAAATATCAATTCGCTGATTGTAAAATTAAATTGAACACTTGATAAAAAATAAAAAGTCCATTCGGACCTGTTTGATAGAATGTAGTTACCACACAACATTTAGAAACGAAGTCAAAATGGACTCTTTACATTCTACCATGAATCAGCACATTAAAGGCAAGCATTTATCATTCGAGGAAAGAGTTATTATTCAATTGCGTTTGAAAGACGGCTGGTCACTTGATGTTTGCAGTAATCGTGCCACTGCTGCTGGCGAATTCGCTAGCAGCGATGTTGTCTGCACCAAAACTCTTTATAATTACGTTGATCAAGGCTTATTAGGAATTTATAATTACGACTTGCCTGAGAAGCTTAAACGCAATACCAAACTTCATCGTATTCGCAAAAATAAGAAAAAACTTGGCA
>CATKYP010000190.1 GCA_949840855.1 uncultured Bacilli bacterium
TAACTATTTAATCATATAAAAATACAATGATTAACACTTAATAATAATTAATCATTGTACTATTTATTATACTTTTGTATTATTTTATGTCCTAAGACCTCTTTTATGGTAAAGTTCCTTTCTCATTTGTTTATCTTTAGATGTATTACTTTTATAATAACTACCATTTTGTAGTGCTTTTATTTGATCATTAACTAAGTTTTGAAATATTTCTTTATTATCATAATATTTAAGATTTGGAATTATATATAATATAGTAATATTATTATTTTCTTTTTTAGCTAAATCTATTAGTTGGTTAGTACCTTGTAATCTAACAATGGGTCTACAACTAAAATTATGCCCTGTACGTTCACCTACTACAACTGCATTTTGGCCATTAGATAATCTAACTAAAGTATATTCTGGATAAAATGGGAAATTATTCATAAAATCTTCTTCTAATTCATTATTAACATATCCATTTTTACCATAATATCCGAAACTTGCAACTATTTCTTCAAACGGAGTTTTACTATCAATAGCTCTTGTTAATGCTTTATCATATAGATCACATATGTGAAGTACTTTTGCGCCATACATATAGCCTATTCTTTGTTTTAAAAGTTCATTAGGTACATTTATTGGACTTTTATCAGAAGTTTCTCCTTCATTTGAGTAAAATATCATTCTTTTTACATCACTACTAAAACCTTTTCTCTTTTTTTCTCCAGGAAATACTATATCTGATATTAAACAGTATGAATATACTGATGAAAAGTCATCTCTATATTCATTAAATATATTATCATTTATTGATGGATATACAGATTTCAAATGTTTTAAAGTCGCTTTTTTATCTTTTAATTTTTCTAAATCTGCTCTTTTCTCTTTACAATTTATTCCAATATCATGAAATAATGCTGCAACTGAAAGCGCATCTAAGTCTATTAATTCTCTTTGAAGATTTCTAACAACTTCATTTATCTTTTCTACTCTCATATTAGATTGTAACTTGGCTTTAGCTTCTTTGATTCTGCTATTATTATATATTCTAGCTAAATTTAATGCATATCTAGAAACTCTTTCAGCATGAGAAATCACATCTTTTTTATAAATGTATGAAGTTAGATCATTTCCAGAACTATTATTTTTCAAAACATGATTTGTTAATTCCTTCGCATTTTCTAATACATTTATCATATTGCCACTACCACCATGTAATATTTCCTCTTGAGCTTTTGTTAGTGTTTCTATAGTTTTTTCTCTCAATCTCTCATTGAGTATTTCATTATTTTTTTCATCTTGTTTTTCTGTGGTAGTTTTAGTATCTCCTATTACAATTTCTGTAATTCCTCTATTTATTAATTTATATTTTTTCTCTTTATCTATCATAGTTCCTGCAGGTAAGATTAATGCTTTTGTTCTAGGATCATATATTGGTTGTGATATAATTATATCACCAAATACATTATTAAGATCTATTTTACTTTGTTCATTTTTCTTTTGTTCTTTCATTTGTTTATTCCCCCTCTTATGTACTGTGGATTATACCACCTTTTATCTAATTTGTCAATATATATAGCTGAAATTTTCTAGTTAAGCTAATATTAATACTTGAAAGTAACATAGTTTTTTAGTAAAATAAGTTTGGAGGTATTATGAAAAGTGCTATTATTAATATAATTAATTATTATCAAAGAATACCAGGCAACTTTCATAGTAAATGCAGATTTTATCCAACTTGTTCACAATATACCAAAGAGGCTATCTTAAAATATGGTTGTATAAAAGGATTATTTTTAGGAATAAAAAGGATTTTACGATGTAATCCCTTAGGTGGTATGGGATATGATCCTATTCCAAGAAAAGAAGGAGATTTTTATGAAAAAAAATAAGTATACTGGTTTGATTATGATTTTTTGCACTATTCTACTTTGTACTGGGTGCAAGCAAGATGATATGGAAAATATAGATATAATTGTTACCAACTATGCTAGTGAGTACATAACATCTGAATTATATGGAAAACATGCTAAAATAGATTCGATTTATCCTGATGGTGTTAAAATAGCTGATTATAACATTACCAAAAAACAAAAAAGAGATTATAGTAAAAAGGAATTATTTATTTATAATGGTATGGTTGATAAAGAAAGAACTTTAGCTATTGATTTATTAGATTTAAATGGAAAGTTAAAAATAATTGATACAGCATATGTTTTAGAGGAGGAGTATAGTGTAGAAGAATTATGGCTTAATCCTTCTTCCCTACTTATGATGGCTAAAAATGTTCAAATAGGACTTGATGAATATGTAACAAATAGTTATTTAAAAAAAGAGATAGATGATGCTTATGATAAATTAAAGGTAACACTATCAGAACTTGATGCTAATTATAGAGTAACAGTTCAAAATACAAAAGATACTACTATTGTTGTTAATAACCCTAGTCTAAAATATTTAGAAAAATTTGGAATCAAGGTTATTTCTATAGATAATAATGCTACTGACAAAACTTTAGATGAAGTTGAAGATTTAATTTTAAATGGTACTATTAGATATATTTATAATTTTAGAGGAGATAAG
>CATKYP010000191.1 GCA_949840855.1 uncultured Bacilli bacterium
TTATCCATTTTTTTATAATCTTCTATTGGAAATATTCTTACAATATTTCTATTTTCATAATCATTAAAGAACATAACTTTATCATCATAATAATAGGTTGCTTCAAAATAACCTACATTGTAATACTCTCTTAAAGTAAATACTATCTCGCTAACTTTTTCTATTGGTAGATATTCACTAAATCTTAATTTTGTAACAATATTACCTAGAATTGCATAATCAGTTTTAGCAAGAAAACCAGCATCATATAATTCATTACAAGGTTTGCACATACTTTCTCTAAAGAATACTTCACCAATTCTTATTTTGTTTTTAGAATAATATTCTAGTTCAACATAATCAACATATCTCATAATTAAATCTGCTTTTTCTAATCGTGTGTAGTCTTTCCACATATAAGTATTTTCTTCATATTCTTCTGGGTAAACAAGTTGATTAATATAGTCTAAATCTCTTTTGATTAAAATATCTTCTGGTGTAAATTTTAATTCATTACATAAATCACATTCTTTAATTTTTTCTTCTAAATTTTTAATTGTACTTTCAACTATTTCTTTTTCATTATCATATTCTTCAATCGTAAATGAGCCATTAATATATGCTTTTCTAATTCTTTCAAATTTGTTATTTTGCTCGTTTAACTCTTTAACTAATTTATCTTTTGGATTATTTAATTTTGTTTTTATCATAGGTAGTAGAGTTTGATTTACAACTGAATCATATTCTTGAATTTCGTTAATAAAATTATCAAATTCTTTTTCAATGTCAGTTTCTTTGATTGATATTTTACAATTGTAGCATTGGTAGTAATAATAGATATTTCCATTTTTCTTTCTTGTTGCATTTCCACCTAAAATTCTTCCACATTTAGGACATTTAAGTTTTTGCAAAAATAGATATTCTTTATCTCGTTTATAATTTCTAGCATTTTTTTTCTTTTGTACTTGGCATTCTTCCCATAATTCTTTTGATACGATTGGCTCAACTACATTTTCGTAATAAGTAGGATTACTTGTTCTTTTACCGTGAACAAAATCGCCTTTATAAATTTCATTTTCGATTATCTTTAGAATAGTTCCATCACACCAGTTTGTTTTACCAAATACTTTTTCTTTGTTATATAAATTACTAATTGTTTGATAAGAATTACCTTCATAATATAAATTAAATATTCTTATTATTTGGTCTTTTGTTGCTTCATCTACAACTAATTTTTTGTTTTCATGCTTATAACCAAAAGGGGCTTTATGAGGAATATTACCAACTTTGATAGCACCAGCTAAACCTATTTTAGTTCTCTCACTTGTCCTTTCAATTTCATTCTGACTAACTGTTGTGAGCAATCTAGCAACCATTCTACCATTAGCATTCGTAGTATTTATATCATCATTCGCACAATCTAAATAAGCATTATTTTCTTCTAAAAATTTCATTATATCTTCCATATCATAAACTGAACGAGTTAATCTATCTAATTTTAATACTACTATGGTATTTATTTTTTTGTTTCTAATATCTTCTTTTAATTCTTCAAATGCTGGTCTATGATTTCCAGTTTTAGCACTTATTCCAGCATCTTTATAGATTTTATAAATTTCATAACCTTTATACTCACACATAGCACGAAGTCTTTTCTCTTGTTCTGGTAAACTAAAACCTTCTCTTGCTTGATCTTCAGTACTAACCCTTATGTAGATTCCAGCGACTTTCTTTTCTTCGTTCATAAATCAAAATCCTTTCTTATTCTTCATCAAAAAAGAGGCGACAAAGACATTCAAATTGGTTTTATGTCTTTGACACCTCTAAAATTTCTATCAGTTGTTTAAATACTTTGTTTTATATTAACCCCTCAAAAACATAAAACTTCTTTTATTGGTTTTCTATTATAAAGAGTTTGTAGTTAAAGTCAAGACATAATTACCATTTTTTGCCTATTTAAAGGCAATTTTAAGAGAAGTTAGTACAAATACTTATATTTTAGTTTAGTTGTTTTATAAAGGTTTCTAAATCTTTTAATTCTAGGTTATTTGATAGATTACCTACATATAAGGTTTTAGAGTAGTTAAAAGCAAGAAAGGTTATTCCTTTGATAATAATTCTATGTGGCTCAACATAACTTAAATTTGTGCGAGTAATGTTTCTTATATTACCATTAATAATAATAGGTTTAGTATTACAAAAATCACATATAAATTCTATTTTCTTTTTTAATTCGCTTTCAATTTCTAATTCTTTTGTAGTAATATTAATCATTTAAAATCCATCCTTTCCTAAACTCAAACACTAAAAAAGTACCAACTTCTTTTTGAAATTGATACTTATATATTTAAGTCTAAACCTATAAAAGTTCGGACAGATTTCCCAATGGAGCGGATGAGGAGAATCGAACTCCCGTAGTTAGCTTGGAAGGCTAAGGTTCTACCATTAAACTACATCCGCATTACATAAACTATTATAGCACAAATTAATATAATGTCAATGGATTTTGATTTTAAGTTTAGGTTTTTTACTAAAAAAAATATCGAATTTCAACCAAAAAACATCTTATAGACAAATTTTAATATTTT
>CATKYP010000192.1 GCA_949840855.1 uncultured Bacilli bacterium
GATATTTTAATTTTTTAGAGAGGCTATGGTTGGTGTAAATAGTTAAAGAGGAATATTGAAGGTTGCAAGTGGAGTGTTTTTTTCCGGGTATTTCCGTTATCAATATTGAGATAGATTATTAATCTATTAATTAAGGTGGTACCACGATACTCTTCGTCCTTATGGATGAAGAGTTTTTGCTTTTATGGAAAGGATGATATTAATGTTAGATAAAAAATATAGTGCACTAGAAAAAGAAAAAAAATGGATGGATTATTGGAAGGAAAATAGAATCTATAAGTTTGTTCCTGATGATAGAGAAGTATTTTCTATTGATACACCACCACCAACAGTAAATGGTAAAATTCATATAGGTCATATTTTCTCTTATACTCAAACTGAAATGATTGCAAGATATAAAAGACATAGAGGGTATAATGTGTTTTATCCATTTGGTTTTGATGATAATGGTCTTCCTAGTGAAAGGTTAGTTGAAAAAGAACAAGGTAAGAGAGCTCATGAGATAGGGCGAGAGGAGTTTTCTAAATTGTGTTATGAAACTACTGATAAGTATGAAGCTGAATTTCAAGAATTATTTAGTAAAATGGGTGTAAGTACAGATTGGGATATTCATTATAAAACGGTGAGTCCTACTACTATAAAAATTAGTCAAAAATCATTTTTGGAGTTAGCACATAATGGTCATTGTTATCATAAAGAAAGTCCTGCTTTGTGGTGTAACGAATGTTTAACATCAATTGCTCAAGCTGAGTTGGAGACAAAAACAATTAAGACTACTTTTAATTACATTAATTTTAAAACTGTAGAAGATGGTGAAGAATTTACTATTGCTACTACTAGGCCTGAGCTTTTACCAGCAATTGTTTGTGTTTTTGTAAATCCAGAAGATGATGAGCATAATCATTTGATTGGAAAGACAGCACATATTCCTGTTATCGATGTAGAAGTGCCTATTATTGGAGACTCTAAGGTTTCTATAGATAAAGGTACAGGTGTTGTTATGTGTTGTACTTTTGGAGATCAGACAGATATTGAGTGGTGGAAAAAGTATAATTTACCTCTAAAGAATATATTTACTGATAATGGTAGAATAATTGATTCTGTTCCAAATTATGGTGGAATGAAGATTAAAGAAGCTAGAATTAAAATAATTGAAGATTTAAAGGAATCTGGTAATATTGTAAAAATTGAGGAACTGGAACATGAAGTGCAAACACATGAGAGATGTGGTAAGGAAGTTGAATATTGTGTAGCTGCTCAATGGTTTATAGATACTATGAGTCACAAAGAAGACTTCTTGAAAATTGGTAATGATATTAAATGGCATCCTTCTCACATGCAAACAAGATATAATGAATGGGTTGAAAATATTATGTGGGATTGGTGTATTTCAAGACAAAGATATTTTGGGGTTCCTTTTCCAGTATGGTATTGTAAAGATTGTAAAGAAGTTATATTTGCTGAAAGTGAAGATCTTCCAGTTAATCCTCTTGTTGATAAACCAAGAATAGATAAATGCCCAAAATGTGGATGTAGTAACTTTATTTCTGAGACTGATGTGATGGATACTTGGGCTACTTCTTCTGTTACTCCTTTAATTAATATGAGATATAAGGAGGATAATAATTTCGAATCAATATTGAAACCTATGAGTCTAAGGACAAATGCTTCAGAAATTATTAGAACTTGGGATTTTTATACAATAGTTAAAAGTTTTTATCATTTTGGTATGAGACCATGGGATAATGTTATGATTTCTGGATTTGTAATGGCTAGTAAAGGTGAAAAGATTAGTAAGAGTAAAGGAAATAGTAAAATTGAACCTATGGATGCAATTACTAAGTATTCTGCTGATGTTTTGAGATATTGGGCTGGAACAGGAAGACTTGGAACAGATATTGTATATAGTGATGAAACTCTTCTTAGAGGTCGTAAGCTAGTTAATAAAATATGGAATGTTTCAAAATTTATTGAAATGCATCTTACTGACTATAAAGACAACAAATTTGATGATTACGAATATATTGATAAATGGATATTAGGCTCTTATGATGAGATGGAGAAAAGCTTTTTAAAGTATCTTGATGATTATGAAGTTGGGCTTGCTTTGAATACATTGGAAAAGTTTTTTTGGAACTTCTGTGATAATTATATAGAAATAGTTAAGCATAGACTATATAGGCCTGAAGAGTTCGGAGATAAAGCAAGATATTCTGGACAAAAAACAATTTATGTTTTACTATATAAATTATTACAAGATTTTAGTGTTTTCTTTCCATTTATTACAGAGGAAATTTATCAGGAATTATATGGTGATTTAAAATCAATACACTTAACAGAAATTGTTCCACTAGATTATAATTTTCAAAATGAAATAAAATGCGGAAATCAAATAATAGATATTATTAGTAAGGCCCGTGGGGTTAAGACTAATAATAATGTGTCTTTAAAGACTCCTATAAAGAATTTAGAACTTGCTTTAAGTGAAGAATTAGATAGTGCTATAAATAGATCTATAAAAGATTTTAAGGCTACTTTATTTATAGAAAATATGAGT
>CATKYP010000193.1 GCA_949840855.1 uncultured Bacilli bacterium
TTTACTAAGAAAGCAAATTATGTAAACTTATATTAATAACTACAAAACAAAATCAAATACACAAGTTTTCTATATTTTTAGTTAATACTCAGTATATGAAATAAGAAAACTATGACACTAGACAACAACTTTATAATCCTTTGTCTTCTTCTCTATTAGTTTTGCATAGTTTTTAGGAGAGGTTAAAACATTCTGATAAGTAGATATTTTTCTTATTTCTTCTAAAAATTCAATTTCTTTATCAGACACATATAATACCCTTTTATCTGATTTTATTATATTATCAGTACCTAAAATATAATTAATGTCAACCTCAAAATAATTAGCTATTTTTATAAGTACTTCCAGTGGTATTGCTCTTTCTTCTTTTTCATAATGTGAAAGAGATGTTTTTCCTACATTTAATACTTTTGCTAATTCCTTTTGTGTTAATTTATTCTTCTTTCTTAACTCCCTTATTCTTTGACCTATTACTGCCATATAACACCTTTTACCTTTCAATAGCATTATAATAGGTGACAATATGGAGAATTTATAATTCACAAATTGGAGAACTTTTTTAATAAAAAAAGCGCTGATATACAACAATAAATTCATTAATAATAGAAAATAGCAGAAAAATTCATAAATCAAAAAACATCATAATTATTTATTCATCTTATAATCAAAAAGAAGAAATTATATCTTTAAGACTATCTATTTTTACTTATGTATCTAAACATATTAATTTTAAAAGTAACCTCAAAGAAAGCATAAATAAAGTTATCCACATTTTATCTAGTAATAACATTGTAACAATAGATAAAAATACAAAAATATGCATTAATGATATTTGCTATATTGAAAAAATTAAACAAACTAAGTATTGTAAAATAGTTACTCTAGATTCTAAAGAATATAAAATAATGAAAACTATTAAAATGTTGCAAAAGGAACAAAATTTTAAATAGATAAGAAACTATTTGCTAATTAACGATAATAATATTAGAATAATAGATAAACAGGAGATCACATTTATAAATAAAATTAGTATTAAATATTAGAAAGAGAATAAAAATATGAGTACAGAATTAGAACAAAAAAAATGAAATAATACTATTTGAAAATCAAAAAGTCAAACTTGAAGTAAATATGCAGGATGAAACAGTGTGGCTTACCCAAGAACAGATGAGTAAATTATTTGGAAAAGCAAAATCTACAATAAACGAACATATCAAAAATATTTATAAAGAAGAAGAATTACTAGAAAGTGAAACTATGTGTAAATTCGGAAATTCCGAATTTAGTGATAAAGCTACTAATTATTATAACTTAGATATAATAATTAGTGTAGGATATAGAGTAAAAAGTAAAAACGGTGTATTGTTTAGAAAATGGGCTAATAAGGTATTAAAAGACTATATGATACAAGGATATGCAATTAATAAGCAAAGACTTGAATATTTAGAAAAAACAGTTAAGCTAATAGATATTGCTAACCGTGTAGATAGCGAATTAAAAAGTAATGAAGCTAGAGAGATTATTAAAGTTATAAATGAATATTCTAATGCTCTAAATTTATTAGATGAATACGATCACAGAACCTTAACTAAACCTAAAGGAACATTAAATAATGATGTAATAATAAAATATCAAGATTGCTTGAATATAATTAATCAAATGAAATTCAAAAACGATGGTGATATTTTTGGACTGGAAAGAAACAATGGCTTAGAAAGTATTATAACAACGTATTTCAATCATTTATGGAAAATGATGTCTACCCTATCATTGAATAAAAAGCATCTAACTTTCTGTATTTAATTGTTAAAAATCACGTATTCATAGATGGTAATAAAAGAATAGCTGCTACCCTATTTATTTACTTCTTACAATTTTACAATATTCTTTATAAGAATAATAAACAAGTAATAGATAACAACACATTAGTAGCAATAACGTTATTAATTGCAGAATCTAATCCTAAAGAAAAACAAATTTTAATTGATTTAATTATGAATTTTCTAAATTAAAAAAAGGCCTCACACGGAAATGTGAAGTCAAAATAAAAACTCATAAGATTAGCCAATCTTAAACAAAAAAATAACAATCAAGGAAGTGCTAAAATAGCAATTTATAAAATAGAATTGGTAATACTGTAAGATTATTAAAAATGATTTTAATTTAAAAATAAGGGGTAATTAAGGGGTAAATATATTTTAGCAAATTAAAACCATTGATACACAACGGTAAATTCATTAATGGTGCATGAGTAAACCACGCTTTGAAATTCGCATTAAGGTTAATTCCTACAATCATTGTAACATAAATATTGAAAAAATAGTCAAAAATTTTATTTGTTCGCTTGTTTTACTATTATAGTTATTATATAATTCTAGTAGGAATATTTGATGTGAGTGTCGTCCTCCAATCTTGAAAAAGAAAGGAGGTAGATATTGATGAAAACTAAGACTTTTATTTTGAAAGTTCTAAAGCTCATTGTTATCATTTTGTTACTTTCTACCTTACTGGTGTTAGCAATAAAGAAATAGACACTCATCAGCTTTGA
>CATKYP010000194.1 GCA_949840855.1 uncultured Bacilli bacterium
CTCGACTACTTTCTATATTTATATATTATCTTATTATTTATATATTGTAAATAAAAAAACACTTTAAAAAATTAGATTTAAAGTGTTTTTTTTAATTATTTATTCTTTGTATAACCATATCTGTACTTTCTGTTATCTTATCAAAAATATATCCATTTTCTTTTGCATAATGTATTATTGCTTTTAAGGCATCTCTCGTATGTGGCTTTATATCGTGCATTAGTATCATATTAACTTTATCATGTGAAATACGTGATACTACGTTTTGATATACACCTTCACTTGTATTAGTTTCTCCAGCATCACCACTAGATATGTTCCAATCATAATATTTATAGCCTCGTGCAAGTACTTCTTTAGTAAGTCTACTCATTATTCCTATATTATATCTTCTACTAATAGTATTACTACTACCTCCAGGGAAACGTATAATCATCGATTTATAACCAGTAATATTTTCTACTCTTTTTTGAACAGCTTCCAAGTCTATAAAATAAGCATCATCAGATGAATATAAAGAAGCATAATTATGAGTTGATGTATGAAGTGCAATTGAATGTCCTTCGTCGTATTCTCGTTTTATTAAATTATCTGGTCCTTTACTTGTAACAAAAAATGTTGCTTTAACACCTTCTTCTTTTAAAATGTCTAATATTACATTAGTAGTCCCCTCATTGGGACCATCATCAAAAGTTAAGTATATAACACCCTTTTTCGATTTTTCAAGAACATTTATAGTACGATTTACTTTAGTTTCATTATGCGAATTATCACTAACTTTATATATTAATTCATAGCTTCCAATAGTATTTGTATCAATATTTCCTTCAATAATAACTTTTTCGGTAATATCATTATCACAGTTATCGATAGCAGTGTAACCACTTTCCTTATATTCTTCTCCCTGAGTTATATTTATTACTTTATCACCTTTTAAAGTTAAGACAGGCTGTATTCTATCTTTTTTTGTTATTTTTCTTATTACTCTTGTCTTGTTACCTGAACTATCTTCTACTTGATAAATATATTTATTATCTTTTTTTATAACTTGAACGTTATTAGTAATGTCACCATCATAATTATCAATCGCTTGATATTTGTCATTTTTATATTCGGTATTTGGGCATATATAGGTATCTTTAGATCCTTCTAAAATTATAAGTGGCTTTGTTTTATCTTTTACTTCAATAGTTCTTTTTTTTCTTATTTTGAATATTCCAAATTTATAATAGTATTCTATTTTATAAGTTCCTAATTTTTTAGAGTTAACATTTCCTTTTACTTTAACTTTATTAGTTAAATTTCTTTTATTTAGTATTAAACTATAGCCAGACTCTTTATACTTTTCATTATAATCAAGTTCTATTTTACTTTGACCATTCAAAGTAAGCTTAGGTATAAAAAATAAATAAACAAGAATAAATATTATAAATATGATTACAGAAAGAATTACTAAATAAAGTTGCCATTGATATTTATTTTTTACTTTTTTAATATCACTGTTTTCTTCTTTGCTTGCATTAGATATATTTTCTTCCTTGACTGATTTTTGTATATTATCTTCTAATAGTTTTTCATCATCTTTTAATTGTTTAAATATCTCATCCTTTTTTTTATTACTCATACTATCACTTTTCTTTACTACATACAAATATATTGTATCACTTGATAAGATTATTATACATTTTTAATGATAAATAGTAAATAAAGTTTTGCTTTTTTATCCAATTTTATAATCTTTATGTTAAACTATACAATAAGTGGAGGTGTTTTTTTATGGCTGTTGGAATAATTGCTGAATATAATCCTTTTCATAATGGTCATTTATATCATTTGAATAAAATTAAAGAAAAGTATCCCAATGAGGAAATCGTTTTAGTTATTAATGGTAACTTTACGCAAAGAGGAGATGTATCTTTAATTAACAAGTGGAAAAAAACAGTAATTGCTAAAGAAGCTGGAATAGACTTAATTGTAGAACTACCTTTTCCATTTGCAACACAGTCAGCTGATTTTTTTAGCTATGGTGCTATTACTATTTTAGAAAAGTTAAGAGTAGAAAAATTTGTTTTCGGAAGTGAAAGCGATGATATCGATACATTAACTACAATAGCTAAAATACAAGTAAATAATGCTGATTTTGATAAATTAGTTAAGTTATACTCTAAATTTGGAGAAAGTTATCCAACTGCAATAAGTAAAGCTATATATGACCTTACTGGTGAGCATATTAATACTCCTAATGATTTATTAGGAATTAGTTATATAAAAACTATAATAAAATATAACTATAATATAAAACCGGAAATTATTAAAAGAGAAAATAATTATCACAGTAACGATATAAAAAGTATAACTAGCAGTACTGCTATTAGACAAGCAATAAAGAAAAATATAGATATTAGTAATACTGTTCCTGCATTTGTTAGTGCTAATCTTAGTAAAAAAGATCTACATTTTATAGATGATTATTTTAATTTACTAAAATACAAAATTATTACTTCAAATGATTTAGAG
>CATKYP010000195.1 GCA_949840855.1 uncultured Bacilli bacterium
AGTATTGTGACTATGATGTAATTAATAAATATTTTAAAGATAAAAATGTAAAAAAATAATGTATAACATATTAAAATATAAATCCTAAATATGCTTGACAAGTAGAAAAAAGACTTTTACAATAAAAATGGAAGATGTTAAATAAATTATTTAAACATAGATTCTAGAAATGGAGGAATAAATGAATAATATAGTATTCTCCATTTTACTTTATTTTATTGGATTAATAAGCGGATTAGGATTAACAATCTTAGTTGCTCATATTAAAAAAAATAATGCTTCATTGGAAGCTATAAAAATAGTAGAAGAGGCCAAAAATAATGCCGAATATATGAAAAAACAACTAATGGACGAGACAAAAAAAGAAATAGAAATAGTGAAGAATGAAGCAATGGAATTTGTAAAGGAGAAAAAGGAAGAAATAAAAAATAGCGAAAAACACCTTTTACAAAGAGAAGCTAGTATGGATAAAAGAGATGAGCTCTATCAAAAAAGAGAGTCTCTTTTAGATGAAAAAGAAGAAAAACTAAATACTAAAGCAAACGAAATCCAAGAAGAAAAAGGTAAAGTGGATGAGTTAAAAAATGAACAAATAGAACAATTACAGAAAATATCAGAAATGACTAAAGATGAAGCTAAAGAGGTCTTACTAGACGATGTTAAAACAAGTATGGCTAAACAAATAGGGCAATATATAAAAGAACAAGAAATAGAAGCTAAACTAACAGCAGATAAAAAAGCTAAAGAAATGTTAATATCATCAATGCAAAGATATGCTGCTGATATAGCAAGTGATCAGACAGTTACAGTTGTAGATCTTCCAAATGATGATATGAAAGGTAGAATTATTGGAAGAGAAGGAAGAAATATAAGAACAATAGAAGCTGTATGTGGAGTTGACTTAATTATTGATGATACTCCAGAAGCAGTAGTCGTTTCAAGTTTTGATCCGTTAAGAAGAGAAATAGCTAGAATAACATTAGAAAATTTGATAAAGGATGGAAGGATACATCCAACTAGAATAGAAGAGATATATGATAAAGTAAGTAAAGATATGAAGCAAAAAATCATTGAATATGGTAATGATGCTTTATTTGAACTAGGCATAACTAGAGTAGATCCAAGCCTTGTTGAAATTATTGGTAAACTTCACTTTAGAACAAGTTACGGACAAAATGCTTTACAACATTCTCTAGAGGTTGCACAATTATCAGGAGTTATTGCAAGCGAATTTGGAGAAGACATAAATCTAGCAAAAAGAGCTGGACTATTACATGATATCGGAAAAGCAATTGATCACGATATCGAAGGGAGTCATGTTGAACTGGGAATTAATATAGCTAAAAAATTTCATGAAAATGAAGTTGTAATTAATTCAATTTCTTCTCACCATGGGGATAGTGAAGCAACAAGTTTTATTGCAAACATTGTAGCAATTGCAGATAGTTTAAGTGCTTCTCGTCCAGGAGCAAGAAATGATTCACTAGAGAACTATATTCAAAGGCTATCTCAATTAGAAGAGGTGGGAAATGCAGTTGAAGGAGTAGATAAAGCCTATGCCTTACAGGCTGGTCGTGAATTAAGAGTTATTGTAAAACCTGAAGAAGTAGACGATTTAATGGCCCATAAAATTGCAAAAGATGTTAAAGAAAAAATAGAAGCAACTATGAAATATCCAGGTACAGTAAAAATTACAGTTGTAAGAGAAGTTAGAGCAGAAGAAGAGGCAAAGTAAGAGTTAACACTGTCTCTTCTTTTTCATTATGTTCCGGGATAGGAACATAACAAAACCACCCGCTATGCGGGTGAGAGCTGAAGAAGCGATAGCGTTAAGAGAAAAATAAATCCTCCTTTGATATAATAGACGATGGTCTGCCAACCAAAATCTAAAATCAAGGGAGGATTTATTTTATGAGACGAAAAAACGATGATGAAAGTTCATTATCTCATACAAGATGGAACTGTCAATATCACATAGTCTTTACACCAAAATATCGAAAGAAGGCAATTTATAAAAAATTACGACGTGATATAGGAGTGTATTTGAGGAGACTATGTGATTACAAGGGAGTTGAGATAGTAGAAGCACAAGCTTGCTCTGATCATATTCATATGTTAGTGAAAATCCCACCTAAAATAAGTGTATCATCATTTATGGGATATTTGAAAGGAAAAAGTTCATTAATGATATTTGAGGAGCATGCAAATTTAAAATATAATTATGGAAATAGACATTTTTGGGCTGAAGGATATTATGTTAGCACAGTAGGAATTAATAAAAATACAATAAAAAGATATATACAAAATCAAGATTTGGAAGATAAAATAAAAGATCAAAGAAGTTTGAAAGAATATAAGGACCCGTTTACGGGTAAGTAAGGGTGACAAAGGCAATTGGCAGGCTAAAAAAGCTACCAAATGGTAGCTGCCAGTGTCAAGCCTTACAGGCTTTAGAGAAAAACCACCTCTTTAGGGGTGGATTTTTACTTT
>CATKYP010000196.1 GCA_949840855.1 uncultured Bacilli bacterium
TATATATGGTTTATCCATACTATTTTTTATAATATCTAAAGTAATATTATTAATTATATCCCTATTATTATTACCAAGTGTTTTAACTATACTTTCTGGTAAACCATCTCTTTTAAATAGTCCAAGTTCTATTGAATCTTCAATATCACGTCCTAAATATGCAATAATATCAGAAATTCTTACAACACACCCCTCTAAGGTCATAGAAGAATATGTTCTAGACTTTTTAATGTCAGAATAACTTTCCTTATATTCCCTAAAAACTTCATCAATTGTCTTTTTTATAGGTTTATAAATATAACTAACCATTTCACCATTATGACACATAATACCATCAAGTGTTTCAACACATAAATTAAGCCCACACCCATTATTATCTATACAAAGATAATGTCTAACACTTTGAATATTGTGAGAAAAATATTCTCCCATTTCACTAAGAGATATTTCATTTAAAACACTTTCACCAAAATGCCCTAGAGGTGTATGTCCTATATCATGTCCTAAGGCTATTGCTTCTATTAAATCTGTATTAAGACATAATGCTCTTCCTATTGTCCTTGCAATTTTACTAACAAACTGTACATGAATTATTCTTTTTGATATATGATCATTATTTTTAAATGAATAAACTTGCGTTTTATCCATATATCTAGTATATGAAAGAGAGTGTATTATTCTATCTGTATCTCTTGCAAAAGGAGTTCTAATATCAATGTTTTCTTCCTTTAATCTATGATAATCAAGAGACTTTCTTGCATATTTACTTAAATTATTATCTATTAATAAAAAATTCTCTTTAGCTCTATCTAATTCTTCCATAATACTATCATTTTTTACCAAATCTTTTCATAATGTTAACCTTTCTACATTTATCAAATTCATTCTGCATACAAAATGTTTTACTATCGTAATTATCGATATATGCATTTAGTTCTTCTTTACTGGCTAGATTCTTATCATTAAAATCAATTATATTTATATATAAATCTCTTCCAAATAAATCCTGTTTATATATATTAGGAACTATGTCAACATCTTCTTTTACTATATCAATACTAAAACCAGTAAGTAACTCTCTTGCCTTAAGTTTTTCCTTTATAACAATTATTTCTCCAATAAGTTTACAATCAGAAATAGGCTTGTAGCTATAATCGACTTTTTCTTTTTCAAAAACCTTAACCTTATAAAACTTCTTCATAAATATCAACCTCCCAATAAAATAAGCACTACTCTATTATACTTTTCTTATCATAGAATATTCATCTATTTCTATATTTGTGTCTAAATAGATGAAGTATATACTATCAGGATGTCTTGCTCTTTCTTTAGAGTTCATCTCTTCATCATATAACTTTGTAATTTTAAAAGGAATAATATCACCTTTTGGTGTAAATAACTCTACTTCATCTCCTACAGAAAAATGATTCCTTTCATATATTTTAACAAGATTTTTTTCTCTATCATAAGAAATAACTTGTCCTAAATAATCTTGATTTGATAACTCTTGTCTTCCTGTGTAGTATTGATCCCTATAATCAGCTTTCTTATTAAAAAATTGAGTTGTAGTTTCTCTATTAGCAACTCGTGATAATACAGACTTTTCTTTATTCATTATCTTACTATTTAAGCATTTACCATAATATGAATCAATAAGTTTTCTATAAGCAGAGACGACTGTTGCTAAATAATAAATAGATCGCATTCTTCCTTCTACTTTTAAACTTTTTACTCCCATCTCTATTATCTCTGGTATACATTCAGCCATATTTAAATCTTTACTTGCCATCGTAAAATCAGCACTTTTAGTCTTAAAATTAAAACGACATACTTGGCTACAACCTCCACGATTAGCATCTCTGTTAGTGACATAATTTGAAAGAGCACATCTACCACTAAAACAAGTACACATTGCTCCATGAATAAATATCTCAATATCTAGTCCACTCTTATCAATTATTTCTTTTATTTCATTTCTTGAAAGTTCTCTAGCAAGAACTATTCTATCTACTCCTTCACCTTTAAAGTAAGTAGCAGTTTTATAATTAGTTGTAGAATTTTGAGTAGACAAGTGAACTTCTATATTTTTGTACTTACTTTTAATATAATTAATTATAAAAGGATCACTTACAATAAATGCATCTATCCCTGTTTTTACTATCTCATCAATATAAGAGTAAACACCTTCCATATCACTATTATGAAAGACAATATTTAATGTAAAAAATACCTTTTTTCCTAATTTATGAGCAAAAGTACACCCTTCTTTTAATTCATCTATTGTAAAATTTACAGCATTTGCTCTAAGTCCATATTTTTCTCCACCTAAATATACAGCATCAGCACCATATAAAAGAGTAACTTTAAGTCTTTCTAAATCTCCTGCTGGTGCAAGTAATTCTATCTTATCCATTTTTCTTCACCTTATATATCGTTTCTTTATCTAAAAAACCAGTATTATTGCCAAGTAATTCTTCTACTCTACTT
>CATKYP010000197.1 GCA_949840855.1 uncultured Bacilli bacterium
TCATAAATATCATCATTATATAAAATTTAAATATATATATATTATAAACAAAAAAAGACGAATAAGTAAATTAATTACTCATTCGCCAGTATTCAAAGAAAAATAAATACTTATAAAATATTATATTAATACTAATATAGTAAATATTATCAATAATAGTACTAATATTTCTAATGCAATTTTCCAAATATTTTTTAACCAATCTTTAAATGAAACATTTAAATATGATAATGTTCCCATAAGTACTATACTAGTTGGTGCAATAAGCATTGCAAATCCATATATACCTTGGAATACTATCCAAATAACTGAATACACTTTCTTATCTGTTATAATACTTGTTAAATAAGGAATTACTGAATTAAATGTATACATTGGATCTCCATTAAATATACTTGAAAGTAATGCCACTATACTAGCTGTAAATACATTAAATCCTTTTGTTATATCAAGTATAGCCTTATATATAACTAATTGGAATGGATGATAAGTAACAAGTACTAAACCAGTATAAATTAAAACCATAATTACTGCTGGTTGCAAAGCTTCTTTACCACCATCAATAAGACCTTGAATTAATTTATCAAACTTAACTTTATATATAAGTGCAAGTATAACAGTAGCTAGTAAAATACATAAACTAAGCTCAGTAAGTGTCCAATTTCCAAAAGCATTAACAGTACCAAGTAATTTGCCAAATATAGCAAATCCACCTATTTTAAATCCAGTAACCGCACTAGTTACATTATCAAATAGATCGATATCAAATAAAGATGTCCAAGATATAAATGAAAGTATCATTAGTATTAATATTAAATCAAGTATTAATACTAAAGGCCATATTTTTACCTGTTTTCCATCTTTAACTTTTACCTCATTAGGTACATAACTTTCTATTAGACTTTCACTATTTTTACTCTTTTTAGGCATTTTTTTAATATATAAACTAACATTAAAAATTAATACTACAAGCCCTAAAACAAGTATAACAATTTTTGCAATAATTTGATTATATACATCTATTCCTAAAAAATTATTAAGTATACTAGTATTATTATAAGCTAATGTAGTTCCCATTAAACCTACACATACACTACCAACTGTAACTAAAAGAGCAACAATCTTATCATACCCCATTAAAATTATTAATGAAATAACAAAAGGGAAAAATAATAACAATGCATAATTTAATCCACAAATTGAAGTAATAACTGCAAATAATATCATTATAATAGAAATCGCAAACATTGAATGATTTTTGAACTTATTAACAATTCTATCAAGTAATACCCTATAAGCACTTATTTGATTAAGTACTCCATAAAAAGCACCTACAACAAGAACATAAATTGCAATATAACCAAAATACTGTATTGCAGTTACTGGATAATTAGCTATATCAAATAATCCCATTTGAACACGTCCTTGTGATACATAAGATGATTGAAAATATGCTGCTGGAAGTATCCAACTAAGAAGTAAAAATACTGCTAATGTTAATAAAACTACTTTAACCGTATTATGTCTTTTCATAAACTCTCCTCCCAACTTAATTATACTATAATCTCTATATAATACAAGCTTTTTAACCATATTTTGGTGAAATTTAAGTGAAAATATTAATTTTAGTTATTACTACTTTTTAAATATTGTCTAACTCTTATATCTTTATTAGCACACTCATCATAACTATAAAAATTTATTATAGGATAATCTTGTGAAACAAGAAAATCTTTTCTTGGATAAATTCCATTAAAACTATTTAAAGTAACAGAAAAAGACTCTATATTTCCAGTACTTTTTTCTTTATCAGCAAAAGATAAATTTATATTAAAATAATAATTAGCATTATTAATATCACATAAATAGTAATACAAAATATCTTTTTCTAATTTAAAATCTCCATCAGTATATAATTTACTAAGACTACTATGCACATTATTTTTGTTAATAGAACAAAAATCATCTTGTATCTCACTATACATAATTAATTTCTCTTCTCTACCATAATCAGCCTCTCTTAACGATATATCAATAACTCCTATCTTTTTTAAAGTAGAAATTTGCTCAAAAAAATTATATTTTACATTTGAATTTTCCAAACAAGAATTATAAATATTTTCAAGTAAGGTAGCTAAGCCAACCTGAGAATAATTATTAGGACTTCGCTTTCCAAATTCAAACCTAATTCCATTTTTAAGTAAGGAATTTTGCAAGGATATTAGATTTTTTTCAAATTCTTCATCTGATTTATCAGATAATTCTAAAAATTGAACATATAAAGATATTTTTTCCCATAAATCAATCGGAATATAATCAAATAAATTATAACGTTTTAAATATAACATACGATTCCCCCAAAACATCGTATATAATAACATATAAGTTAAACAATGTAAAACACAAAATATTAATAAGCTATTTTGCTATTTCCATTACTATAATCAATTTTTATACCATCTTGTACATTATAA
>CATKYP010000198.1 GCA_949840855.1 uncultured Bacilli bacterium
AACCAGATACTCATAAAAATCACCTACTTCAATTCTTTTTTATTAAATAAGACTAATCCACTACCTGTAAATACTACTAAAATACCTAATGAGTAAACTAACAAAATTTCTAAATTTGAATTTCTTTCTTGAATTTGTAATGTTTGTCCTGATGGAATTATATCAAGTAGTGTTTGATACATCTTTCTTTTTTCTGGACTTGGATATTTAGGATTAGGTACTTCTTTTATTTTTGCTTCTCCACTTTCCATTGCTACTTCTGGAATAGTTTCTGGTGCTGTTAACATACTATAACAGTATGTTGAGAAAAATGTCATTCCAAATGCTAATAGAATTGTTGTAATTGATATAATTGTCTTATTTGAACAAATAAGAGCCACAAAAGTAAATATACTAGAGTAAGCAATAATTACAAGAGCCATAACCAATAATTTCATTAAAATTAACGAAATAGGAATTGTTCCTGATCCAAACAATGGAATTCCGATTGCAATTATTATCACAAGAAATATGACATAAAAGAATAAACTCACAACTGAAGAAACAATTAAATTTGATAAATAAATATTTTTTCTTCTATGTCCTATACTGATTTTATTTCGAACTCCCCCATCTGAATATTCTACTCCTAAAAATAGGCTTATAAATATTGCAATAACTATTCCGATTATAGTTGGATAACTAAGTACAAGTTGCCCTATTTCAATTGATTCTCCTAAATCTCTCATATCAACATATTGTGTGTTAATTATAACTAAAGCAAATCCTATACTAAATATAGAAAGTATCCAAAAAATTTTACTTTTTCTTAATCGTGTAAACGCTGCATTTAATAATTTAATCATTATTACCACCTCCAATTAAATTCATATAATAGTTTTCTAACGATTCTTCTTGCTCGTGTACTTCATCTGCTATTAAATTTTTCTTGGATAATCCACTCACTAATTTTGATAAATTATGTTTCCCATAAACATTTATGGTTTTACTATCCATTACTTCATAAGAAATGTTCTGTTCTTCAAAATACTTAACAAATTCTTTCGGGTCATTCACTTTCAATATTATTTTGTGTTCCATCTTTTTCATTAGTTCTTCACTTGTTATCTCTTGAATAACAGAGCCACTATCTAAAAATCCATAGTGTGTTGCTATTTTAGATAATTCATCTAAATAATGACTAGATATTAAAATAGTAATTCTTCTTTCTTTATTTAGTTTTAAAATTAACTCTCTAATTTCTATAATACCTTGTGGATCAAGTCCGTTGATAGGCTCATCTAAAATCAAGAAATCTGGATTATTAGCAAGAGCAATAGCAATTCCTAATCTTTGTTTCATTCCTAAAGAAAAGTTTTTTGCTTTTTTCTTTCCAGTATCTTCTAATCCTACTAATTTTAATAAGTCATCAATACCATCAAAACTTGGCATTCCAACTAATTTATACTGTTCAATTAAGTTATCTCTAGCAGTCATCTCTCCATAGATAGATGGAGTTTCTATAATTGCTCCCATTCTTTTTCTAGCACTTATAATATCATTACTGTTATTACTTTTTCCGTATATAATGTAACTTCCA
The DNA here is from genome assembly GCA_949840855.1 of uncultured Bacilli bacterium. Taxonomy (GTDB): domain Bacteria; phylum Bacillota_I; class Bacilli_A; order RF39; family UBA660; genus UBA2730. Next base: position 1,580 of record CATKYP010000198.1, read on the forward strand.
TTTGTAGGCTCTTGTAATCCACAAACAATTCTTATAAGTGTTGTTTTTCCTGCACCATTTTTACCAATGAGTCCATAAATTGCACCTTTCTCAATATGAATATTGGTATGATTTAAGGCTCTAAAGTCCTTATATTTTTTTTCAAGATTATTAGTTTCTAATACATATTCCATAATCTTTCTCCTTTCTGATATTCATTTTAATAGAAAAGTGTTAAGAAAATGGTTAAGAAATTGTTAAGATTTTGTTAAGATTTAATTTTTTATTTTAAAACCTATTCCCCAAATTGACTCGATATATTCATTATCAGTATAATCTTTAATCTTTCTTCGCAAATTACTTATATGAACCCTTAATGAGTTTTCATCACAATCTTCTGTATCTATACTTATTAAATCTAGCAACTTATTTTTTGTAATAACTTGTGGCTTATTTAATAATAATTGCTTTAATATTGCATACTCTGTCTTTGTTAGGCTTACTTTCTTATTACAAACAAGTAATGTATGATTATCATTTAATAACTCTAATTCTTTATATTTTAAATTATCTATAGTGTTATTTTTATTATTATTTCTTAATTGAACTTCTATTCTTGCAAGTAATTCCTTACTGTCAAAAGGTTTTGTTATATAATCATTGGCACCAGATAATAAGCAATTTACTTTGTCATCACTAGAGATTTTTGCTGAAAGTACTATTATTGGAATATTATTTATTTTCTTGATAATTTCTTCGCCTTTCAAACCAGGCAACATCAGATCAAGTAATATTAAATCGTACTTTTCTTTTTCAAGTAATAATAATGCTTCTGTGCCAGAGTAAGCATTATAAGTATTATAACCTTTTTCTTTTAATAACTCTTCTAGAACATTATGAATAC
>CATKYP010000199.1 GCA_949840855.1 uncultured Bacilli bacterium
GGCTGCAAAAATAGGTACTTTTTTCAAATAAACCAAGAGATAACTCATTTTCTCTCAAAAGTTTTTGTGTTTTTTACCGATTTCCATTACTTTTGTACCCGCAAACCAGCACGAGAAGCATATACTAATATAATAATATTAAAGACTATAAGTGTTTAAATGACATTATAGTAGTTGATAATAATTCAACAGATAATTCATACAAATATTTAAAAAAGATATCTCATAATAATATTGATATCATAAGAAATACTAAAAGTAGAAATTTTTCATCTGGCCTTAATTTAGGTGCAAAATATGTTATAAAAAAATTTGGAAAATGTAATATTATTTTTTCAAATTCTGATATAATAATAAAGAGTGAAGAAGATTTAATTAAGCTTTCATCTGATATCAAAGATGATATAGGTATAGTTGGTCCAATAATAGAACAGTGTGGAGAATTTAATAGAGGATGGCATCTATCTAATGTATGGACTGAAATTTTATATAATATAGCATTTATACATAAGTATTTTAAAAAGAAATATTTATATTATAATGATAGTCATTATAAAGGTGATTTATCTTATGTTGATGTTGTATCTGGTTGCTTTTTTCTAATAAGTAGTAATGTGTTAGAGGAGATTAACTATTTTGATGAAAATACATTTTTGTATTATGAAGAGAATATACTAGCAAAAAGAGTAAAGATGACTAATTATAAAACTGTAATAGATAATAGAATTTCGATTATTCATAATCATTCTGTTAGTGTAGATAAGTCATTTAAAAAGGTAGGCAAGTATAAGATTTTAAAAGAAAGTCAAAAGTATTATGTAAAAGAGTATTTAGGTGCTTCTAAATTTCAACTTATGTTACTTTATATTACTAATAAATTTAGCTTGATAATATTATATATAAGATGTTTTTTTAAAAGGAGTTAGACTAAATAACTTTTTAGAGTAAAATAGAAATAAAATTATGTAATTAGCTTAAATTATTTAATGTAAGGAGCGATTTTTATGAAGCATACTAAGAAAAATGAAGATAAAAATAAACAGGAAAAAAAAGAGCATAGGGATAGATTTGTTAGTAATATTTTGCTTGTTTCTGTTCTAATTTTCCTTATTTATTCTCTTTTTTTGACTGGTGTAGTAAAGATTACACCTAATGGAAGTACTGCTAATAATAAGGATACTATAGAGGAAATAGAAGAAGTTGAAGATAGAAAAAAGTTAAAGCTCACAGATAGTATAGTTAATAATCTTTATAAAAGTATTGAACTTGGTCGTAATTATAATGCTCTAAGACATTATTATTTTTATAGTTATGATAAGGTGTTTGCTAGATATATGGATGAGGCTTTTATAAAAGAAATGGCATTATCTAGACTAGTTTTAACTGATTCAAATAGTTTTAGTGCTAGTATTTTAGAAGATAAATATAAAGATATCGTTGGCAATAATACTACCTATAAAAATAGAACATTTCAGACTCAATGTTCTACTGTAAAATATAACTCTACTCTAAATAATTATACAGTGTATACTGACTCTAATTGTAAAACTACAAGAGATGGAAATGATGATTATTTTGATAAGATAATAGAAGCATATAAATATAGTGATAGGATAGAAATTATTACAAGAGTGGGATATTATGAAGAAGAAAAAGAACTTGTTGATGAAGGAATATATCAAAATACTGGAAAGATCATAATAAAAAGAAATATGGATACAGATGAAGTTATAGGAACTTTTTCTGAGGGGATAGAACAGATAAAAAAGACAATTGATTATAGTAAACTTGCAAAGTATAAATATACTTTTAGATTAGATAACAATAAATATTATTTTTATTCAGTTGAAATTGATGAGTAATATATAATTAATAATTATGATAAATATTTGTGATATAATATTAGTATAGTAAGAAGGTAGATCTGCTATAACGACTACTTTTGAGTGTAGATACACATATAATGAGTTATTAACTGGTACAGGAGCAAGTACTACTGGAACCATATATGGTATATATAATGTTAATGGTGGAAAACATGATTTTGTAATGGGGAATTATGGTAATAATATATCTAATTAAGGTTTTACTAATTTACCAGCTATGAGATATTATAATTTGTATAATGAAACTAATTTTTTAACAGGAATAAAAGGTGATGCTCCAAGACTTACTGAAAAGTTTTATAATAATTATGCTAGCTTCATTTATTCTAATGATTATTCTGCTTGGTTTATGCGTGGGTGCTACTCCAAGTCTTAATACTTCTTTTTCAGGAATATTTAGTTATAATTATGATGCTGGAAAAGGTGCTACTTCTATATCTTCTCGCTTTATTTTGATTGTTATGTAGTTTTTATTATATTATTTGAAATTAGTTTTATAATTATGTTTGCAAGAAGATAATCTTAAAAATTAGCTAGTATGACAGTTCAAACTAACATAAGAAACTAAAATA
>CATKYP010000200.1 GCA_949840855.1 uncultured Bacilli bacterium
ATATTATTATATACACTTCTTCTTCTGAAACGATTTATTATTACTCAATTCTAAATCAATATAATATATAATTTCTGCAAGTTTTTCATTAAAAGTATCCTTACAATCAATAACTTTAAAATTATTATGTTCTGTCCAAACCTTAAATGTCTTTAAATCCTGCGAAATAGCCTGTTGATACTCCCTCTCAAACCTAGCCTCATTACTATTACAAGAATATATATCACTTCTACCAGCAGCTACAGTCTTTAAATGCATAACTAAATCATAACTATTTAAAATATCTTTCTCCAATAAATTAACTTCAGCAAGTAACAATCTAAATTCGTCTTCTAAGAGATACGATTTACCATCAATAATACCTCTATCATAAAGAATAATTACATTAGAGTCACACTTATTAGCTTCCTCCATTGCCTCTTTTTCAAGTTCTAATTGAAGTCTTAACACACATCTTTGAAAATCAATTACTGGAACTTTTTCATCTCCAAATGGTCTAATACCACTATTTATAACTTTAGTAGCAGCTTCCTCTACTACTACTACATTATAACCCTTACTAATCAAATAATCTCTTGTTCTATAAAGAGCTTTAGTCTTTCCACCACTAGGTCCACCTGTAAAAACAATCTTTAATATACTCATCGCAATTCTCCTAACATCAAAATAAATTTAATTAAATTTATTATATATTTTTTAAGAAGCTTGTCAATAATAATTAATAACCTTGTTATATTTTTAATAATTATCACATAAGTTTAAATGAAGAAAGGAAAGTTTTATGGAAAAATTAGAAATTATTAAAAATATTGCCGAAAGAACAGGCGGAGATATCTACCTTGGAGTAGTTGGTGCGGTTAGAACTGGTAAAAGTACCTTCATAAAAAAAGTAGTTGAAACTTTAATTGTTCCAAATATAGAAGACACTTATGAGAAAAAAAGAGCCTTAGATGAAGTACCACAATCAGCTCAAGGAAAAATGATTATGACTACAGAACCTAAGTTTGTTCCAAATCAAGCTGCTAAAATTAAAATTGACGACTTTAATTGCAACATTCGCCTAATAGACTGTGTTGGTTATGTTATAGATAATGCTAAAGGTATAGAAGATGAAAATGGACCTAGAATGGTTAAAACTCCTTGGTATGACGAAGAAATACCATTTATTGAAGCAGCAGAAATAGGTACAGAAAAAGTTATCAAAGATCACTCAACTATTGGAATTGTAGTAACAACTGATGGCTCAATCGGAGAATTTAACAGAAGTGATTATCTTCAAGCAGAAGAGAGAGTAATAACCGAATTAAAAAATATGAATAAACCTTTCATAGTCATTTTAAATACAACTCATCCAACTCTACCAGAAACAGAACGTCTTGCAGAATCAATAAAAGAAAAATACAATGTTCCTGTTATGCCAATCAATATTGATGCAATGACAGAAAAGGATATGTACAGTATTCTAAGAGAAGCTTTATATGAATTTCCTGTACTTGAAATAAAAGTAAGTATGCCTGAATGGATTGCTATTTTAAATCACAATCACCCATTAAAACAAAAATATATTGAAAAAATAAAAGAAAGCATAACTGAAGTTGACAAATTAAGAGACATAGAAACAATAACAAATCACTTTACTGATTGCGAAGAAATAGAAAAATCATATATTTCAGAAGTTGATCCTAAAACAGGTGTCGTAACTATAACATTAACAGCACCAAATGATTTATATGATAAAGTACTAAGTGAAATAATAAACGTCGATGTAACAAGTAAAGCAGATCTTTTAAATATCTTCCAAGAGTACAATACTGCAAAAACTGAGTATGATAAAATTAAATATGCTCTTAAAATGGTTAAACAAACTGGATATGGTATTTCAGTACCAAGTGTAAATGATATGAAACTAGCTCCCCCTGAAATAGTAAAACAAGGACCTCGTTATGGTGTAAAACTAAAATCTATCGCCACATCAATCCATATGATAAAAGTAGAAGTAGAATCAACATTTGAACCAATTATTGGTAGTGAAGCTCAAGCAAAAGAACTCATAAACTATCTTATGAGAGATCAAAAAGACCCATCTACTATTTGGCAAAGCGAAATATTTGGTCGAAGCTTAGATAACATTGTTCAAGAAGGCATTCAATCAAAAATAAATATGATGCCTGATAATATTCGTTTTAAACTTCAACAAACATTATCAAAAGTTGTTAACAAAGGTTCAAACAATATGATAGCAATAGTAATATAAGACCTAACAAGTCTTATTTTTTTGTATAAATATTCCCTTATCAAAATTAATTAAATCAGAAGAAACGACCTCACCAAAATCACTCATTTGAAAATAATTTGGAATATTTTCTAAATTGACATAGTAAAATCCTTCTAAGTAAAGACAATCATACTCAGATACATAATCATAATTATCCACTTTTAAATATATTTCCTTATTAA
>CATKYP010000201.1 GCA_949840855.1 uncultured Bacilli bacterium
ACGATGTACTCCTGTACCTTCGTGGGACCGAGGATGTTCAGAATGTCGCTCGGGGTGATGGCACCGTCCGACAGCGGACTTCCGGCCTTCACGTAGTCGTTCTCCTGCACGATGATCTGACGCGACAGGGGCACCAGATAACGCTTCGTATCGCCCTCCTTCGAGGTGATGATGATCTCGCGGTTACCGCGCTTGATCTTGCCGAACGTCACCTCGCCGTCGATCTCCGACACGATGGCGGGATTCGACGGGTTGCGGGCCTCGAACAGCTCCGTAACACGCGGCAGACCACCGGTAATATCGCCGCCCGACTTGCCGACTGCACGCGGGATCTTGATCAGAATGTCGCCCGTCTTGATCTTGGCGTTGTCCTTCACCACGACGTGGCATGTATTAAATAAACTCCAAAGCAAAGTGAACTAAACTTATTGATAACTGAACTTTCAATCTTTAAAGTGCTAAAATATAAAAAATAACAAACACTTTGTAAAATAATAAGAGGATTACTAAAAGAAGTTTCAAAAAGATGATACATTTTGCCCAATTCCTGAATAAAAGAATTAGAATAACTCATAAAATTCTGAGAACATTGAAAAAATAAAAAGTTCAAAATTCCAAAAAAGATAAATCCAAAAAGAAATATACATTGCTTCTTATTATGAGAATAATTTTTAAAATGAATATTATTATTAATAGGATATTTTCCAAGATAAGATCCTACTAAGTATAATAAAATAAAATTCTGAATAGTAGAACCATGATTTGAAATAGTTCTATTACTACTAAGAATAGGAATCAAGGAGAATAAAAAAGCCATTAATATAATCAAACGTTTATGCTCTTGTTGATTTAATTTTTTTATTAAAATATTAATATATGGAACTAGCAAACATAAAACTAAATAACAATTAATAAACCAATAATCTTCTGTATTTAAAGGAAATATTTCTCTTACAAACTGAACAGAACTAATCTCTGATATTCCAAAAACAACAAAAATTATTACAAAAATCGCTTTATAAAACCAAGTTTGATAAAATAAAGATAGAATTTTCTTAAAAGATATACTTCTTTCATATCCAAAATAACCTGATACTAAAATAAAAGAATTTACATGAATACTAATAAAAATATAAATAAATTGAATTAATAAATTAATTGTTCCACTTGTTCCTTCTCTAATACCAGAATGAATTATAATATGCCAAATGATAATTAAAATCATTGAAGTAATTCGCATAAGTTCAAAGTTTGATTGTCTTTTTTTACTACTTTTCATATCCTTGCCCACCCTATAATAAAAATATATCATAAAAAAAAAGAAAAGAGCAAGCCCTTTCGGAAAAACCTAAACTAATCTTTATAAGTCTCTATATACCATTTAACAAATCTTTTTATTCCCTCTTCAAAATCTACATTAGGTTCATACCCTAATAATTTTTTAGCCTTTGTAATACTAGCAAATGTCTTATCAACATCACCTGCTTGCATTGGCAATACTTTAATACAAGGCTCTTTTCCCAAAGACTTTCCTATAATAGTAATCATCTCTTTAAGACTAATTGGATTATTACTACCAATATTTAATATTTCATAAACATTTTGATGAGAACTAACATAATCACTCGCTCTACATATTCCCTCAACTATATCATCTATATAAGTATAATCTCTTGAGGTACTTCCATCCCCATACATAGGAATTTCCTCGTCATTTAACATCAATCTAGTAAATTTACTGATTGCTAAGTCAGGTCTTTGCCTAGGACCATATACTGTAAAGAATCTAAGCATAATTATATTCATATCATCAAGCTTATGATATACATGGGCCATAACTTCATTAGCTTTTTTAGTTGCAGCATATGGGCTAATTGCAAAATCAACTGTCATATTTTCTCTAAAAGGTACTTCCTTACAATTTCCATATACACTACTAGAGGAAGCCATAACTAAGTTTTTAACTGAATTTTTCTTAGCACCCTCTAAAATATTTTGAGTTCCAATTCCATTAACTTCTTGATATAAAACTGGATTTTCTATTGAAGGACGAACTCCAGCCATCGCTGCTAGATGAATAACAACATCTACCTTATTTTCACAAAAAACTCTTTCTACATCATATTTACTTCTGATATCTCCACGATATAATTTATAATTTTTGTTTTCTAAATATTTTTTAATATTATTCTCTTTAATTAAAGGATCATAAAAATCACAAAAATTATCAAGCACTACTACTTTTTTTCCTTCATTAAGTAATCTCTCTGTTAAATTTGAGCCTATAAAGCCAGCTCCTCCTGTTATAAAATATACTTCCATTAAAACATCTACTTTCTAAATTTATTTCTAATACTCCTGGCTTTCTCTAAAGCCTTCCAACCTTTACTATTTAAAATATTTTCTAATTTGTTTTTAAGTTCCAAATTTTTCTTTTTTAAACACTCTATTT
>CATKYP010000202.1 GCA_949840855.1 uncultured Bacilli bacterium
GTTTTTTAGAAATGAGAAATATTGATAATTACATAGATAATGCCAATTATTATATAGAAGAAGGACATTTAGTAGTTTATAGAGCTTTTTCAGTATTTTCAATATATGGTGAAGAAGAATATTATACTAGAAATGATTTCAAATTTATTGTAAAATAAGTTTGGGGGTGTAACAATGTTTTTAATATTAGCAAATGAAATATGTGATGATTATGTATTAGCATCTATCCTAACAATTGTTAGAAGGTTTCTAGATTTAATACAAATGGTTGTTCCTATTATTTTATTAGTGGCAGGAGTTTGGCAATTTGTTAAATTAATGCTTAATCCAGATGATGATAAAAAAGGAAAGAAAAAGCTAGTGAATTCCTTTATGTCTGCTATAATAGTATTTTTTATTCCAGTTGTTATTAATTTAACTATGGATTTAGTTACTGAATATGGTGATGTTGGTATAGGAACAAGTGGAACTATTGTTTCACTTAATATATCTAGCTGTTGGACTTCAGTAAGGGAAAAACAAGATATTATGGATTCTGTTAGAGATTCTGGCGGTTCACTTAGTTCAACAATTTCAAAAGAAGCATCTAAGAATAAAGCACTATTAGGTAGTAATAATTATACTAATTCTGGTGGTATTTCAGGAGGAGATTCTTCCAGTGGAGCAAATACAACTGCTGGTAGTAGTGTTATAGAGTATGCTAAAAAGTTTTTAGGTTATCCTTATGTATATGGAGGAAATAGTCTAACAAAAGGTACTGATTGTAGTGGATTTATTCATTTAATTTATAAAAACTTTAATATAAATGTGCCTAGAGCTTCTACAAGTCTTAGGACTGTTGGAACTGCAGTATCTGATATATCGCAGGCACGTGCAGGAGACATAATCTGTTATAATGGACATGTTGCATTGTTTATGGGTGATGGAATGAAGATTATTCATGCTAGTAATGAAAGAGATGGAATTAAAATAAGCCCTAATGCTAAATATAGAGATATTGTTGCAATTAGAAGAGTTACTAATTAAATAATATTTAATGAATATTTTACATAAATTATATTAAGTAGTAAGAAGGAGTATTATGAAATATTATTGTTTAGGAATAAAAGGAACTGGTATGAGTTCACTTGCACAGATACTTTATGATTTAGGATATGAAGTATTTGGATATGATGACGTTTTAGATTACAAGTTTACACAAAAAGGTTTAGATGATAGAGGAATAAGAATTTATTCTGATAGTAAACACATATTAGAAAAAGATGTAGTTGTAACGTATTCTGTTGCGATGGGAGAAGAACACCCAGAATTGCAAAGAGTAAGGCAATTAGGTCTAAAAGTTAAAAAGTATAATGAGGTAGTTGGTGAAATTACTAAAATGTTTAATACTATTGCAGTTGCGGGAACACATGGTAAAACTACAACTTCTTCATTAATTAAACATATTATAAATAATACTATTGGTTGCAATTACTTTATAGGTGCAGGTGATGGTAATGTTTCAAAGAATAATAAGTTATTTGTGTTAGAGTCTGATGAATTTAATAAACATTTTTTAACATATGAAGCTAGTTATGCAATAATTACTAATATCGAGAAGGAACATATGGAATGTTATAAAGATTTGGATGATATTATAAATACCTTTAGTGAGTTTGCAAGTCATACACAAGAAAAAATTATAGCTTGTGGAGATGATATAAATGTTAGAAAATTAAAGTGTGATGTTCCTATAATTTATTATGGCTTTAATAATGATAATGATTATATTATAAGAGGTAAAGAAACAACACAAGATGGAAGTAGATTTGATCTATATGAAGGTAGTGAACTAGTAGGGACATTTAACATTCCCCTTTTTGGGAAACCTATGATCTTAGATGCTACAGCTGCAATAATTACTTGTATAAATCATGGAGTAGAAATAGAAGATATAAAGAGTTTACTTTCAACTTTTAAAAATGCAAAAAGACGTTTTGCTGAGGAGATAGTTGGTTCTAATGTTATAATTGATGACTATGCTCATCATCCAACTGAGATTAAGTCTGTACTTGATGCTGTAAGAGAAAAGTATAAGGATAGAAAAATTATTGTAGTCTTTGTTCCTAATACATATTCTAGAACAAAGGACTTTACAAGGGAATTTATTGAGGTATTAAAAGATGCTGATAAGGTTTATCTAACAGAAATAGATTGTAATAGAGAAGATAGTAAAGATTATCCAGGAATAAGTTCACACATTATCACTGATAAAATTGAAGGTGCTGATATAATATCAGATGAGACAATTGATAAATTAAAGAATTTAGAAAACTCTGTAATATGTTTTTTAGGATGTGCTCCAGTTGCTCATTTGATTAATGCTTATAAGGGACTATTTTGAATGTAACTATAAGGATATTGTAAGTTTTTAATTGAGTTAATATTAATAAAGAAAAAG
>CATKYP010000203.1 GCA_949840855.1 uncultured Bacilli bacterium
AATATCTAAATTTTACTTTTCACAAAAACTATGATAAAATCTTTGAAAGAAAAGAGGTGGTACTTATGTTACCAACTGTCGCACTAGTTGGACGACCAAATGTAGGAAAATCAACTTTATTTAATAAAATGACTGGTAAAAAAATATCTATTATAGAAGATACACCAGGAGTTACAAGAGATAGAATATATGAAACAGTAATTTATAATAACTATAAATTTAATTTAATTGACACTGGCGGAATAGATGCCACAAATCTAACATTCAATGAAGAAATAAAAATGCAAGCCGAACTTGCTATTAATGAAGCAACCATTGTAGTTTTTATAGTTGATGGTAAAGAAGGGCTAACAGAAAACGATAGAATAGTAAGAGATATTCTCAGAAAATCAAACAAAGAAGTGATTGTTGCCATTAATAAAATGGATGTTAAGAATTCACAAGATAATATATACGACTTTTATGAATTAGGCTTTGATACCTATATTCCAATAAGTGCTATTCATAATACTGGCTATACAGAACTTTTAAGTACAATCTGTAAAGACTTCAAAAAAATAGAAAACAATGATATTGATAATAGAATAAAAATATCAATAATAGGAAGACCAAATGTTGGAAAAAGTTCTTTAATGAATGCCTTACTAAATGAAGAACGAGTAGTTGTATCTGATATTGCAGGTACAACAAGAGATTCAATTGATAGCATTTTAAAATACAATAAAGAAGAATATATATTAATAGATACAGCAGGAATGCGTAAAAAAGGAAAAATTTATGAATCAATTGAAAAATACAGTCTAATTAGATCAATGAGAGCAATAGATAGAAGTGATATATGTCTTTTAGTAATAAATGCTGAAGAAGGAATAAAAGAACACGATAAACACATTGCAGGATATGCTATTGAAAAAGGAAAAGGCCTAATTATTGTTGTAAACAAATGGGATACAAAGAAAGATGAAAATATAAATGATTATAAGAAATTAGTCAGAATAGAATTTCAATTCGTTCCATATGCACCAATAGTATTCTTATCAGCACTGACTAAAAAGAGAATATCTTCTCTTATGCCAGAAGTTGTCAAAGTATCAGAAAATATAAAAAAGGAAATAAAAACGAGTCTTTTAAACAACGTTATAAATGAAGCATATGAATTAAATATTCCACCAAGTTATAAAGGAAAAAGATTAAAAATATATTTTAGCAGTCAAACAGACATAAAACCACCTAAATTTACTTTTAGAGTAAATAATAAAGGATTAGTACATTTCTCATATGAGAGATACTTAGAAAATAAAATAAGAGAAAGCTTCGATTTAGAAGGAACTCCAATTACTCTTCAATTCAAAAATAGAAAGGATGAAGAATAATGTTTAATTTTAACAAGAAGGATCCAAAAAGTGAACTAGAAGGTTTAAAAAAAGCTTATGAAATTTTAAATGAACGCTACCAAAAAAAGACAATTAGTTTAGAAGAATTTACTAAAAAATGTGAAGAGATAACAAAAAAAATAAATAAATGCGAAAAAAAATTAAACAAACATAACTAAAATAGTACCTCCAACATATAATAATATAGGAGGTTTTTCTATGTTCGGAGACAGTTTTTTTAAGAAAGTAGAAAACAAAACAAGTATAGATAAAAATACAATTATGAATTTAGCTCAAAAATTACAAAGTTCTAATATGAAAGACGAAAATACATTAAGAGATGTTATAAGAGAAATAAGTACTCTAACAGGTAAAGAAGTAAGTAAAGAAAAAGAAGACAAAATAATAAATACAATAGTTAATGATAATGTACCAAAAGACATTGATAAAATGTTTTAAAAGAAAAACTGATAAACTATCAAATATTGATAAATTTATCAGTTTTTTTAATAATTAAAGAACTTATTTTATCAAATAATCTATTGGTCTTTTCACATATTTTAATTTCTTGTAAATTTCATTAGTAATATTCGTTTTACAGTCAATATCTATATCAGCTAAATCCAAAATGATTTTTTGAATAACAGTCTCTCTATTTTTAATTTTTCTTATACCACTAACACAAATACTCCTAAATAAAACTAATAATTCCTTTTTATTTTCTATTGCTATATCTAATTTAGGAAGAGATGATATATAAAATGTATCTGGATCTATTATAATAATACTATCATTACTAAGTATGGCATTACCTCGTTTTACATCATCAGTAATTATCGAATTATCGGTAAATATATCAAATAATAAAACGTTTAATCTACAATTTTCCAAAGTATCAGAAAAGTATTCTTTAAATATTCTTTAAATATTATTTCATTATTATGACACACAGAAGCACATTGTCCAGATGATAAGTAATCCATTTTTTTATTTTTAAAAATTTCGCTATTTCTATTATAATATGCCATAATTCCCCCCTATAAACTTTTCATATTA
>CATKYP010000204.1 GCA_949840855.1 uncultured Bacilli bacterium
CCTTCTTTACATATCGCCAATAATACATTATTGGGATCCCCAGCTCTGAAATAAATTTTTTTACCACTAACTTGGCTAACATTTTTTGAAATCGGTATAAGTACATTGCGGATATATCCGTTACTATCGTTATTTCGTAAATTTTCTAATAAAGAACTATTACTAAGGGTTACTTGATAACTGTCATTAAAGCCACTTACATCAACTTCTAGTCCTTGTCTAGCATAAAATTCTTTTATTTCACGCTTTTCTTGCTCATCTTCTGATCTACTTTTAAAAATTTTTCCACTTTTTGAATTTGAATCATTTTTTACCTGAACAGTATTGTTTTTAGAACATCCATTAGTGACAGTAATCATAGCAAACACTATTAATAAAGATATACTAGATTTTTTCATATCGATCCAACTCCGACATCATGTCATTTGCCATTTTGTCCACATAGGGAGACCTCAAAAAGGTATAATGATTACCATTAATGCTAACATTTCTTACTGTAGACTTAGTAAGCCTATCCCATTCACCTCCAAAGTAATCACCATCTTTAGCGTGATACATAACAATAGGAACATCAATTGTGGTTACATCAAATTCATTAATTCCCAGCAAGAGATTTTTCCAAGCGATATACCAACTTTCTATATCAGCAATCGAATACTGATTATCTACTATTTTCAGTTTTTTTACAGTACTCAACATATATTCCAATAAATCTTGATAACTAAAATGCTTACTTATCAATTCTTCTTCAGTATAATATTTAACCCTTGTTTTCTCTCTGAAACTAACAATATCAAAACTCTTGAAAAATTGTTCCACAAAAAAGCTAACAAAAAATGCATCATTTAAATGATCATATCGATTTAAGGGTTTAATATCTAATTCAAATAAAATATTAACTCTTTCTTTTTTTGCCCTTAATTGTCGCACAATTTCAGCAGCGATTATTCCTCCCACACAATATCCTCCTATACTGTAAGGTCCTTTTGCTTGAACTTTCTTGATTTCTTGAATATATTTTCTTGCTAATTCCTTAACATCGCTGAATGGTAACATTTCTCCATACATTCCTGCTAATCTCACTCCATAGATAGGGTGATCAGATATTTGAAACGCTAAATCCTTAAAACACATTACCTGTCCCATGCCTGGGTGAATTAGAAATAATGGTAATTTATTTCCTTCTTTTTTCAAAGGAACAATCAGATTACCAGATATAGGTCTCTCGTCATTTCTCTTAATCACTCTGACTAAATCTCTAACATTATTATTTTCAAAAAGCTCTGATATTGGAAGATTTTTACCAAATTTTTTTCGTATTTCGCCCATCAATCTTACTGCTAATAGTGAATGACCACCAGCATCAAAAAAGTTATCATTAACCCCTAGCGTGGAATTTCCTAAAACTTTTCTCCAAACAGCTAACATTTTCTCTTCATCACCATTTTTAGGTAGCTCACCCTTAACTAAAGACATAATATTACCTTCATTTGGCTTAGGAAGCTCATTTACTGCAACTTTACCATTAGATGTCAGTGGAATACTATCTAAATCAACAAAATAATTTGGCAACATATATGAAGGAAGCTTTTCTTTTAATATTTCTTTTATCTCATTAACAGAGATTTTCTCACCACACTTATTATCAACAACATACGCAACCAAGGAGTTAGAACCATTTATTTCACTGCATACAACTGTCACATTATTTATACTAGAAAGTTTCATTAGCGCACTTTCTATCTCTCCTAATTCTACTCGAAATCCTCTTATCTTTACTTGACGGTCAGCTCTACCTATATATTCCAATTCTCCCTGACAATTTTTTTTGCAAGATCGCCCGTTCTAAATAGTCTTTCATTTATATCATCTAACATCAAAAATTTTTCGCTATTTAATTTTGGTCTGTTTAAATAGCCACTTGCTACTCCATCTCCGACTATTACCATTTCTCCAATAACTCCATCAGGAACAATATTTAAGTGGCTATCTACAATATATATTTTTAAATCATCTAATGGACGACCAATGGTTGAATTTTTATTTTCAAGTATCCCTTTTTGTGTTAATATTTTTGCCGTTGCATGAACTGTTGCCTCAGTGATTCCATACATATTAACTAATTTTATTTCTGTATCATCATGCTTTTGATACCAATCTATCAATGTGCTTGTTTGTAGCTTTTCACCACCAAAAACTACATATTTTAAACTTAACTGCTTTTTCTTTTGAGAATCTACATTTTGGAATTCCTTAAATGCTGATGGAGTTTGACTCAAAATTGTTACCCTCTTTTGAAATACTAAATCATAAAACATTTCTGGATCTCTAGAGTCAAGTCCATAATCCTGTGTAAAATACTATACAATGTTTTACCGGTCTCTCATTGATCAAACTTAATATATTTTC
>CATKYP010000205.1 GCA_949840855.1 uncultured Bacilli bacterium
ATTATCCAACTTCCACTATATCACCAAATATATCTTCAATACTATTTTCATTTTTAGCATCCTTTTCTTCTATTTTTTCGAACACAAGTTCTGGTTCTTCCAATAATTCATATTTAATATCATTTTTTTTGTTCTTAACAAATTCTTCAGCATATTTAATCCACTGAGAATCAGAAATTATTACAATATGTATATCCAAATCCAATATTTCTTTTAAAATTTTTTCCATTTTATCATAGTTGTTAAGTGTATCAGTAACAACAGACTCATACTCATAACTGATAACAATATATCTATCGCTACATAATCTTAAAGTACCTTCTAATAAAGAACAAATCAGATATCCTATTTTTTGATCAAAGACATAATCGTTCAATTTCATAAATAATATTTGTATATTCTTTAATTTTTCTTTTGTAGCATCAACAAAAGCATTATTAACTCTAACATTCATAATTTCAACTATATTAGAATTTAAAATATTCATTTTTTCTTTATGCTTAGTTAACATTTGTTCACTTGATACAATAATACTATTACCATAATTAGCATTTTCAAAATTATTATCCTCGTTTGTAACATTATTAATTGTTGTTTCATTAATGTTAGTTTCCTTTAATGTTTCACGTGAAACATCTCTTTTCTCCATAGAATTATCATCTTTACAATCAATTATTTCCCGGGAAATAATTTTATTATCATTAAGTGAATTTATAAAATTCAAGATCATAATCTCAATATAAATTTTAGGACTGGAACTTTTCTTAATATCGAACATTTTATCATTAATTAAATTAGCAAAATCTTGATAATTATCAACATTTATAGTTTTGCTTGAATTAATATACTCATCTATTAAAGTATCTTTTAAATAATCTAAAATCTGTATCATTATTTGTATTAGATTTTTACCACTAGAATTCCATTTTTCAATCGTCTCAATAACAGATTCTATATTAATAAAAAAAACATCTCTTAAAAATTTTTTTAAATTCTCCTTTAAAACCAAACCATTCAATTGTAAAAAATCATTTAAAGTCACCTTACCATCAGCATAAGAAATAAGTTTATCTAATAGTCCCAATGCATCTCTCATTCCACCATCAACTTGTACAGCTATACTATTTAATACTCCTTCTTCTATCTCAATATTTTCATTAGCACATACCATTGATAAATTATCAATAATATTTTTTTCTGTCATTCTAAAAAAATTAAAACATTGACATCTTGAAATAACAGTTTCAGGAACTTTATGAACCTCTGTTGTAGCCAATATAAATATTATATGTTCAGGGGGCTCTTCCAGAGTCTTCAAAAGAGCATTAAAAGCTGAATTAGTAAGCATATGAACTTCATCAATTATATATACTTTATACTTCAATTGATTAGGAACTAAAGCTACTTTATCTCTCAACGATCTAATCTCATCAACACCATTATTAGAAGCAGCATCAATTTCAATAATATCTAAACATTCCTTATCAGAAGAGATTTTACACATAGGACATTCGTCACATACATCACCATTATCACTATCTATACAATTAACTGCTCTTGCAAATATCTTTGCTATTGATGTCTTACCAACACCACGTGGTCCTAAAAACATGTAAGCATGTGATACTTTATTATTTTTAATAGAATTCATTAATGTTTTAACAATTACATCTTGCCCTACAACATCTTTAAATGTTTTAGGCCTATATTTTCTATATAAAGTTTGATACATAATCTAACCACCAACCTACTTAAAATTATAACAGAAAAAAATAAAATAACATATCATTTTTCCCTATCTCTTTGCCTTGTAAAAAAATCATTCATCAATTTTATTATTTCTTTTTCAAAATATCCACAACTATATTTTACTGCTGGATTAATTTTATCTTTTTCAAATATAGATCTAATAATATTACCATTATTTGTATCTCTATTACTAACCCCATAATAAACATTAGAAATTCTAGCCTGCTTTATTGCACTAGCGCACATAGGACAAGGTTCTAAAGTTATATATATATCACACCCTTCTAATCTCCAATTATTAATAATAGAAGAAACTTTTTCCACAACTAAAATTTCGGCATGTTTTGTTACACATTTGCACTTTTCTTTTTGATTATAAGCTTTAGCAAGTACCTTATTATCTTTAACTAAAACAGCTCCTACAGGAACTTCATTCATCATAATAGCCTTTTTTGCTTCTTCAATAGCCATCAACATATATTTCTCTTGCATTTTTCCTCCAAAAAAAAGTGTGCACATAAGCTAGAAATGTTAAGGCTGCTATCTTCCGATCCTGACCTATTTCCATGTAACTTATTGCACAACTTAATTCTATATCAAATAAAAAAAAAAAGCAATAATTTTCCACAAATAA
>CATKYP010000206.1 GCA_949840855.1 uncultured Bacilli bacterium
ATTATTATGGAAAATGATAAGATAATTGAAAAAATTAATGAACAAATTGAAAAGATTAAACCATTTATTGTAAGCGAAGGTGGGAGCCTAGAGTTTATTAAATTTGAAGATAATATTGTTTATATTTCTTTAGGAGGTGCTTGCGCTAATTGTAGCCTAATTGATGTCACTCTAAAAGAAGGAATTGAAGAGATTATTAAAAGTGAGATTCCAGAAGTAATGGAAGTTAGAAAAATTGAGTAGTATTAATTATATCCAGTCTATACTGGGTATTTTTGTTTTTTTGCTTATTATTTTATGTATTATATTTAGATAGTTTTCGTATTCTTTCTGTCTTTTTATTATCTTTAGTATGTTATCCTCTCTTTCTTTCTCATTTATTATCTTTTCATACATATCAAAATAGAATGATGGATAAAGCATTCTTCCATAGAGAAGTCCATAGCCATAATTACTTAAGTTTATATAATTTAATGTTTCTATTATAGTATTTCTATCATAAGCATTACTTATAAACAACTCTTTTAAATAGCCACTTATGTCTCTTGATGGATGGTCTATTATTATGTTTAAAGGATTATAAAAAGATAAGTGGGAATTTTCTGTTATTCTTCTATGACTTATAACAAGACTATCTAAATCAGTTTTTCTAACTGTTAAAATATAATTATTAATATAAGATATTGAATTTTCTGCCATACCTAAATAATAATCTATACTACTATCTAGTATTTTGTATCTATTATTTAAATGCTTTCTTTGATATTCTATATAATCTATCTTTTTCTCTATCAAACCAATCCAATCATTTCTTAATAATGGTGAATATTCTCTATTTAGTATTATACTTCTTTTATTAAAATCCCTATAACTTAATTTTCCTATTACACTATTACTATTTAATTCTAATAGAACAAATGGTCTATCATTAAATAATGTTACTGGTGAGTTGTTTCTATTAGGAATGATTTTATGATATTTTGGCAAGTTCTCTCTAAGATTATAAATTGCATTTATTTCATTCATATTTCTAATAGTACTTACAAATACATACCTTTTATTATTATTATTAAAATAATAAAAGCCATTTTTTTCATGAACAGTTATATTTACAAAATTATAATAATATTCTAAAAAGTTTTTCATACTTAGATTCACCCTTATTCAAGTTTATGAAAAAAAAAAAGAAATATGTATTTTATTTACATACTCTTACTAACATTATTATCATTAACATTATTACCAAGTAGCTTTAGAGCTGCTTCTATTCTTGCCGCTTCTTCTTTTTCTTTTTCTACTTTTTCTCTTTTTCTTTGTAGTTCTGCTTCTTTTTCTGCTATTTGCTTATTTCTTGCTTCAATTGCTTTCTGCAACTCAATTATATTATTATTTTTCTGTTCTGTGGCTTCTTTTAGTCTAGTTTGCTCTTCTTTTAATTTCTCTTCTACTTTACTTTGACGTGCCATAGTTTCTTTTACTAAAGCATCTATTGGATTTATTTCTGTAATCGGTTCTTCACTATGCTTTTTTCTACTTATTGGAATTATTTTATTTTCATCTTCAGCTATTTTTGATGTAGTAATTGTTGGAATTTGTCCTGCTCTTTCTATAGTGGAAGAACTTTCTATTATAGGTGGATTTTCTGGCTGTTTTATATTACTATCTTTTTCAGTTTGAATTTTATAGTTATCTATTTTATTTAGTCTTTTATTTGTCTTTTCTTTGATTAATTTTATCATATAAGATGCCATTCTTAATGGTTTATTTCCTTTGTGAATTATTTCTTTACTTTTTTGTAAAGCCACTATAGTCTTTTCTGTTATATTTATTTTATTATCTAATTTATCAACAATTCCTTGTTCTATCATATACCTACTACTTGATAATTCTTCTTTTCTTTCAGTTAGTTCTTTAATATTTTGCTGATATTTTTCTATTTCCTTATTTATTTTTTTATTAGCCACTTTTTCTGTTATTACACTAATTAATCCACCTTTTCTTTTTCTTTTGACATTTCCAATTGATAGCTCTGATAGTCTAATAGCTTTACTAGGCTTTTTACTTTCTACCTTATCAGCAACATCCATTAGTGCTAAATTTCCTATTATTGCATTATCCATGATTTATTCCTCCTGTTAGTCTTCTTTTGATAGTTCTCTTAAAACATCTTTTATTCTACTCCATTCACTATCACTATCTATTCCTACTAGTTTAGGAGTATCTCCTACATGTTCTATATTTGATACATAAACAGTTACATTACCATTTTCATCTTTTTCGTTTTTTGTATACACAACATATTCTTTTTTTGTATCTTTAAATTCGAATGCTATTATAACTTCAACTTCTTCTACACTTCCATCTTCATTTACTATAG
>CATKYP010000207.1 GCA_949840855.1 uncultured Bacilli bacterium
GGAGGTAAAAATGATAGAAGTAGGTAGTAAGCTAGATAATCTAGTAGTTATAAAAAGAAATGGTAAAAAAGTGGAATTCGATGAAACTAAAATAGCCCTAGCTATAAAAAAGGGGTTTGATAGTGTAGAAGTTGATATAGATGAAGATGAAAAAGCAAGAAAATATACAACTAAAGATGTTCAAAATGTGTATCAAGCAGTTTTAAAAAGAATAGAGAAAGAAGCAAAAAATAAAGATAAATTTAAAATAGAGGAGATTCAAGATTTTATTGAAGAGGAACTTTCTAATAAAGAATATCAAGATGTTTATAAATCTTTTTCTGAATATCGCGATAGAAGAAATCAATCTCGTAATTCATTCTTTGATGACAAAAAAACTCATAAATTTTTAAAAACTATTGAGAATTTAGGTTTAAAGTCTGCTAATGAAGATGATACAAAAAGAGAAAATGCAAATATAGATGGTAATAGTCCAATGGGTGCAATGCTTCAATATGGTGCAACAGTTTCTAAAGAATTTGCTAAAGCTTACTTAATGAAACAAGAATATGCTACTATGCATGATGAAGGTACTATTCATATACATGATATGGACTTTCTAGCTATGGGTACTACTACCTGTTGTCAAATAGATTTATCTAGATTATTTAAGAATGGTTTTGATACAGGACATGGTTTTGTTAGACCACCACAAGATATTAGTACTTATGCTTCACTTGCAGCAATAGTAATACAAGCAAATCAAAATGATCAACATGGTGGTCAAGCTATTCCTGCATTAGACTATTATTTAGCACCTGGAGTTTTGAAAACTTTTAAGAGACAATTAAAACAAACTATATATGACTTTCTAGATTTAGAGGGATTTCTTGAACATATAAATATGGATAGAATAATTAGAGAAATAGATAAACAAGAAAGTATAGAATTTGATATAGCCACTCTATCAGATTATCAAAAGGGTTCAAATAGAGTTAAAGAAATATTTAATAAAAGCTATACTAATGCTATGCAAAAGACTGATAGGGCAACGCAACAAGCAATGGAATCATTTATTCATAATTTAAATACAATGCATTCTAGAGCAGGAGCTCAAGTGCCATTTTCATCTGTTAACTTTGGTACTGATACTTCACCAGAAGGTAGAATGGTAATAAATAACTTTTTACTTGCTACTGATAGAGGTTTAGGTAGAGGAGAAACTCCAATATTTCCTGTATCAATATTTAAAGTAAAAGAAGGTAAAAATTATAATGAAGAAGATCCAAATCATGATTTATTTAGATTAGCTTGTAAAGTTTCTGCTAAAAGACTTTTTCCTAACTTTGCATTTATTGATGCTCCATTTAATTTACCATATTATAAAGAAAATGATCCTAGTACAGAGATATCTTATATGGGATGCCGTACTAGGGTTATTGGAGATGTTACTTCCCCAGATAATGAAGTTGTTACAGGTCGTGGTAATCTTTCTTGGACTACAATTAATCTACCTAGACTTGGGATTAAATATGGAATATCTTTAAAGGAACGTGAAAAACCAAATATGAAGGAATTTTATATTGAATTGGAAGAGCTTATGAATAAGGTAAGAGATCAATTACTTGAAAGATTTGAAATACAATGTAATAAGAAATGTTATAATTTTCCATTTTTACTAGGACAGGGAGTCTGGACTAATGGAGAAAAACTAAAACCTACAGATAGATTAAGAAAGGTATGGAAGCATGGTTCTCTCTCTATTGGATTTATAGGTCTTGCAGAATGTTTAAAAGCTCTTACTGGAAAACATCACGGTGAAAGTGAAGAAAGTCAAAAATTAGGCTTAGAGATTATTAAATTTATGCGTAAAAAGTGTGATGAATATGCTTCTAAATATAATCTAAACTTTGCTTGTATAGCAACTCCAGGAGAAGGTTTATCAGGAAGATTTACAGCGATTGATAGAGCAATTTATGGAAAAATAAAAGGTGTTACTGATCGTGAATATTATACTAACTCATTTCATGTACCAGTTTATTATAATACTAGTATTACTAATAAAATAGAAAAGGAAGCTCCATATCATAATTTTACTAATGGAGGGCATATTTCATATATAGAAATTGACGGTGATGTTTCCGCAAATGTAGATGCTTTCGAAAAAATTATTCATATAATGAAAGAAGCAGGAATCGGGTATGGTGCGGTTAATCATCCAGTTGATCGTGATCCAGTTTGTGGTTATGTTGGTGTCATAAATGATGTGTGTCCTGGCTGTGGTCGTAAGGAATTTGAAGGAGTTTCTATAGAAAGAATCACTGCTTTAGAATGTTGTGGCAGATAATTATAAATTAAAAATAGAATAGAAAAATAA
>CATKYP010000208.1 GCA_949840855.1 uncultured Bacilli bacterium
GGACGAAGAAGAAAATAATATCAAGAAAAAGGTAATAATTAGTAATGGAGAAGATGAAGAAACAGGAACAGATAAGAAAATAATTTCAAGTATAGAGGAATTAACTAATACAAAGAAAAAAGAAGAACTTTCAGTAGATAAAGAAGAAGAAAAAGAAAAAGATATTATAGAAGTAACACCAACTGTTCATCAAGTAAAAAGAAGTTATGTTTTGCCATCGATAGAAATACTTGATAAACCTAAAAAGAAACAGGGAAAAACAGATCAAACAGCTATAGAAAATAATATTATAAAATTAGAAGGAGTCCTAAAAGAATTTGGCATTAGTGGAAAAGTGGTAGAAGTACATGTTGGGCCTACAGTAACTCAATATGAACTTGAAATAAAATCAGGGACTAAAGTAAGTAAAATTTTAAATATAAATAGGGAAATTGCCTTAGAACTTGCAAAAAAAGATGTTAGAATACAAGCACCAATACCAGGAAAAAGTACAGTTGGAATAGAACTTGCTAATGAAGAAACATCAGCTGTTTCTTTTAGAGAGATAATGGAAAAAATACCAAAAAATAAAATGGATTCAAAGCTTTTAGTTCCTCTTGGAAAAAATATAATGGGAAATATGATATCATGTGAGATTAATAAAACTCCACACTTATTAGTTGCAGGTTCTACTGGAAGTGGAAAATCTGTTTGTATAAATGGTATAATAAGTACTATTATGATGCGTGCAAAACCTGATGAAGTAAAATTAGTTTTGGTGGATCCAAAAAAAGTTGAGTTTTCTATTTATGAAGGAATTCCACATCTTTTATGTCCAGTTGTAACAGATCCAAAAAAAGCAAGTGTAGCACTTGCCAAAACAGTAGTAGAAATGGAGAATAGATTCGAAACATTTAGCCAGACTAAAACTAAGAATATTCAGTCATACAATGAATATATTGAAAATAAAAATAAAACTTTACCAGCAGGAGAGAAACTTAAGAAAATGCCATTTATAGTAGTTATTGTAGATGAGCTTGCTGATCTTATGCTAGTTGCTAGTAAAGATGTTGAAGCAAGTATAATGCGTATAACTCAAATGGCACGTGCTGCTGGAATACATTTAATTATAGCAACTCAAAGGCCATCAACTAATGTAATTACAGGAGTTATTAAAGCTAATATACCATCTCGTATTTCTTTTGCTGTTAGTAGTAGTATAGATTCACGAACAATTCTTGATATGATGGGAGCTGAGAAATTACTAGGTAAAGGAGATATGTTATTTTTACCAATGGGCGAAGGAACTCCAGAACGTGTTCAAGGAGCATTTATATCAGATGATGAAATTAAAAGACTTGTTGATTATTCAATAGAACAGCAACAAGCTGAATTTGATCCAGCTTTTGAAAATCTTGAATCAGAAATAGCAAATGATAAGGCTCAAACATCTATTAACGATATGTCAGCAGGAAGCGATATGAAAGATGACTATGATGATCCATTATATAATGAGATAGTAGATTTTGTAGTGACTAGTGGAAAAGCTAGTGCGTCATTATTACAAAGAAGATTTAAACTAGGTTATAATAGAGCAGCAAGAATCGTTGATCTTTTAGAAGAACGTGGTATAATTGGACCTGCTAATGGCTCAAAGCCTAGAGAGGTATTAGTAAAATTAGAAAAAACAGAAGAAGATGATTAAATATAAAAAAATAGAACATAATATAATGGAGGGATAATATGGAATATATAAAGAAAAATTTAGGAACATATAATTTACACTTAATTAAAAATACAAACTTTAAATCTGTAATGGTTAAAGCTTACTTTAGAGAACCTATACAAAAAGAAAAAATTACTATTCATAATTTTTTAACCACAATGCTTACTTTTTCATCAGAAAAGTATAAAAGTAAAAGAGAGATGGTTCTAAAAACACAAGATTTATATTCATGTTCTATAACCAGTAGTGATTCAAGACTTGGTAATTATTTAAATACTTGTTTTAGACTAAGTGTTTTAAGTGATAAATATACAGAAGAAGGTAACTTAGAAAAATCAATTGAATTTTTAAGTGAAATTATATATAATCCAAATGTTGAAAATAAAAAATTTGATGAAAAGTCTTTTAATATAATAATGAATCAAGCATGCCTTGCCTTAAGTAGTGTTAAAGAAGATGCTAGTAGTTACAGTACGATACGCTTACTTGAAAATTTAGATGATTCACCAATATCATATCGTTCATTTGGTTATCTTGAAGATTTAAAGGATATAACAAGAGAAAATCTATATGAATATTATGAAGAGTTTTTAAAAAATAACGATATGG
>CATKYP010000209.1 GCA_949840855.1 uncultured Bacilli bacterium
ATAATAATTATTATTTTGCCATAATATTATTGGGAGGATAATTAATGAAAAAAGATAAAAATAAATCAACAGATAATGTTAATAGTTCTATTAAATGCACTGTAGAGAGTTGCAAATATAATGATTGTAATGAAGGAAATTGTACTTTAGATGAAATCGAAGTAGATTGTACTTGCAATAATTGTGATTGTACTGATACTAAGGAAACAATATGCAAATCATTTAGTTGTTGTGATGATAAGTGTTCTGATGAAGATGAAAATACTTCAAAAGAAGAAGAGTAGGCTAATACTATTCTTTTTTTGTATTCTATTTTTATTAATAGTACACTACTCTCCTACTCTACTTAATTTAAATTATTTAACAGTGATTTTCCTATTTCTGGTGCTGTTAATTCAAAATTTTCAGCGATTGTGGCACCAATATCTGCTAGTGTATTTAGGGTAGATAATCTTTTTGGTGATATAAAGCTTCTACTATATATTAATACTGGTACATTTTCTCTTGTATGATCATTTCCTGAAAAGGTAGGATCATTACCATGGTCTGCTGTAATTATTAATAGATCATCTGCTTCTAATTTGTTTAAAATCATAGGAATATTTACATCGAATTCTTCTAATGCTTTTGCATATCCTTCTATGTTTCTAGTATGACCATAATGATTGTCAAAATCATTTAAGTTTATCATACATAAACCTGTAAAAGCCTTATCCATTATTGTTACTAATTTATTTATAGCTTCTTCGTTAGTTGAAGCTTTTATGGTTTTATTTATACCTTGTTGATCGAAAATATCGTTTATTTTGCCAATACCTATAACATTATAATTATTTTCGTTAAGACTATCTAAAATGGTCTTATGAGGAGGTTTTACAGCATAATCTTTTCTGCCAGCAGAACTTAGTTTAAAAACTCCATTACTATTATAGAAAGGACGCGCTATTACTCTCCCTACTCTCCATTCTTCTCTTAAAGTAATTTCTCTAATTTTTTCACAATATTCATGAAGTGTAGATACTGGTATTATGTCTTCGTTTGCTGCTATTTGAAGGTCTGAGTCTGCTGATGTATATACTATTAATGAACCATAGTTTGTTGCAATTTCACCTAATTCATTTATAATATCTATACTATTATTACAACATTTGTTGCCAAGAATTCTTCTTCCTGTTATGTATTCAATACTATTTAATATTTCTAATGGGAAGCCTTCATTGAATGTTTTAAATGGTATATCTGACACAATTCCCATAATTTCATAATGTCCGTTTAGACTATCTTTACCTGCATTATTAGGTTTGGCTATAGTATAGTATGCTTCTACATCTTCTGCATCATTCATATTTAATGTATTAACAAGACCTATTTTCTTTAAATTTGGTATAAATGGATCAGCTTTCTCTATTATGTGTCCAAGAGTATTTGCTCCTATATCATTATATTTTTCAGCATCAGTTGCTGCTCCAACTCCAACTGAGTCTAATACCATTAAAAATATTCTCTTATATTTCATATGTGTTCCTCCTTATTTTCTTGTTCGTGGATGATACTCGTTATAGTCTTTTTTTGTTTTTTCGTTATTAATGTGAGTGTATATTCTTGTTGTTGATATGTCTGCATGGCCTAACATTTCCTGAATGCTTCTTAAATCCGCTCCGTGATTTAAAAGATGGGTGGCAAAAGAATGTCTTAAAGTATGTGGTGATATATCTTCGTTTAAACCTTTTTCTTTTAGAATTTTTTTGAGTATAATGAAGAAACCTTGTCTGGTCATCTTTTTACCATGATTATTTAAGAAAAGTGTTTCATCATTTTTATCTTTTAAAAGTAGATAACGTTTTTCTAGATATAAGTTTAGATAGTACATTGAATACTCCCCTATTGGAATTATTCTTTCTTTATTTCCTTTTCCTATGATTCTTATTATGCAATTAGTAAAGTCTAAATTGTTAACTGTTACATTTATCAATTCACTAACTCTTAGTCCTGAAGAATAAATAAGCTCTAACATAGCTTTATTTCTGTAATCAAACGGTTTGTTTAAGGGAATATCTAAAATTCTTTCTATTTCATTATCTGTTAATACTTTAGGTAATTTTTTAATTGTTTTAGGCCGTGTAATAGAAGAAGCTGGATTATGTTTTATTATTTTTTCTCGTTCTAAATAGATATAAAAGTTTTTAATCACAGTTAATTTATGAGCTATGGTTGTAGTTTTATCGTTAAGTGTTGCTTGATGTTTTAAAAAGTTTTCTATATCTTTTTCGCTTGTACAATCTATTTTAAAATCTTCTTTATATATTTTTTT
>CATKYP010000210.1 GCA_949840855.1 uncultured Bacilli bacterium
TATTTATAATAATTTTAGTATGAAATATTTTATTTTTTCATTTTTTTATTTATTTCATTTAAAATTTGTACTATATGTCCCATTCCAAATATTGATATTGTTATAATAAAGCCTAAAAACCAAGTAATAATTGTAAGGGAAATATTATATTCAGTAACAGTACAATAAGTAGAATACATTTTACTCGAACCACAAGATGGAAAAATATTACCTAATATTATCCCACCAAAGAGACAAATAATCTCAAAAAAGATAGCAAATTTTTGATAGAAATTAAATTTATATTTTTTCACATCATTAATTGTTTTATCAATTTTTGGCAGTTCCTCTTTATACTTATCTATTTCCTCGAATAAATTATCTTTCATTTTTATTTGCCTTCTTTCTTATATTTTTTTTAGCAAGAGCAAGATGCTCTTTACTGTCTTCGTAATCCTTATATAAATAAATGTACCTACAAAATAAAACAATATATGTTGTGTCAAGAAGTGATAATATTATTCCATCAATATTTATTGCACTTATTAAATTAACAAATAATATCATGCCACTTATTATATATATACTGTATAAATACCATTCATTCTTTATTTCATCGAAAGGAATTTTATAAAGTGCTAGTTCCTTCCAATATCTAGTTTGCTTGATAAAAGTATAACTCATATATATTAATATAATAAAATTAAGGCAAAGTGTTAGTAGGCTATTGATACCAAATGATTGAAATATAGTTAAAAAAGATGCAAATGTCATTAATAAATACATTCCTATATGTAATATATTAAGTATATTAAAATTTTTCTTCCCAATGTTTGTTTTTAATAATGCAAAATATGTAAGTGCTATTACATAAATGAAGTTATGATTGATTAGACTTCTAATGATATTTGTAATTTCTACTTCATTTCGTACAGCAAATGACTGTGACATTATAATATTTATTAATATAATAATTAAGATTATATTAGTTATAAATGTAGCATTAGAGTACCATTCTAATTCTTTATCATTTTTCTCTTTTATGTTATTTATCTTTTGTAATTCATTTTTAGTATTTTCTTTACTTTCTTTCATAACTACCTCCATATAATACTATTATAATGTAAATTTCGACTTTTTTATATATTTTAAAAGAATATTTTAATAAGATGTAAAGTATTGGATGTAAAAGAAAAGACTCTACATTTGATTTTGTAAAGTCTTTTTTAGCCCATTATTTGTCCACCATTATTGTGCATAACTTGGCCTGTAACATAAGATGAATCATCTGAGGCTAAGAAGACGAATGTCGGAGCAAGTTCATATGGCATTGCTCCTCTTGCCATAGCAGCATCAGCACCAAGAGATGGTATCTTTTCTTTAACCCAACAAGCTGGTTGTAACGGAGTCCAGAAAAAACCTGGAGCTATAGCATTTACTCTAATATTTTTAAGGGCCAAATTTCTTGCCAATGCTCTTGTAAATCCCACTATAGCTCCTTTTGTTGTTACATAATCAATTAACTGTGGATCTCCATAAAATGTTGTAACAGACGTTAAATTAATAATTGAAGCTCCAGATTTTAAATATGGTAGTACTTCCTTTGTTAAATAAAACATTCCATAAACATTTACTTTCATTGTTCTATCAAACTGTTCATCACTTATGTTTTCTAATTTATCTTGTTGATACTGAACTCCAGCATTATTTACTAAAATATCAATCTTACCAAATGTTTTTAATGTTTTATTTACTATGTTTTTACAAAAATTCTTATCAGTAATATCCCCAGATAGTAAAATGCATTGCCCTCCGAGATTCTCTATGTATCTTTTTGTTTCTTCTGCATCTTTATGTTCATTATAATATGGAATAACAATACTTGCTCCTTCTTTGGTGAATGCTACTGCTGCTGCTCTTCCTAGTCCACTATCTCCTCCTGTAATAATCGCTACTTTTCCTTTTAATTTATTGCTTCCTTTATAGTTTGGATTATCAAATATTGGTCGTGGTTTCATTAAGTATTCCATTCCTGGTTGTGTTCTTTGAGATTGTTCAGGTGCCATAATTTGATATTCTGTACTTTCTACACCTATCTTATCATAATAATTAAAGTATTGATTTCCAAAATGATAGTCAAAATTCATATATCTATCCTCCTGATTACAATATATGATATTTAATTATAAATTAGGCATATTTTATAATAGTTTAAATAATTTATTAATATAGATAGCTAGTTCTTCTTTTTCGTTTATGATTATTTTTTTAGAGGAACACTCATTATTTATATATATTTTTCCTTCTAATACATCATATAATA
>CATKYP010000211.1 GCA_949840855.1 uncultured Bacilli bacterium
CTAAAAATGATATATCTGATGAAGTTGAAAATTTATCTAGTGAGAAAGAAAATATTACAGAAGAAATTAATAAGAAAAAATCATTAAACAGAAAAGTTATTTTGAAAGACAAAGCAACACTACTTAAAGAAAATGAAGAGTTACGAGAACAACTAAGCTATGAAAAGAACCAACACTATTTATATGAAAATTGGTATAACGATTTAAAAGATAAAACCGATTATTTGATAAACAATATAAAAAAAGTAATTGATAAAGTTCCAACATTTATTAAAACTATTGTTAATAAATTATTCGGTAGTCAAAGTATGAATTTGAAATTTTTTATCCAACGATATGACGAAGAATATAAAACAAAACAAGAAAATGAACGAATAAAAAAACTTAGTATATTTAGGAAAAAGCAAAAAGATATTACATCAGATGAAAATAATATTGATTATCAGTATAAGGAAAATAAAAAAGACAAAGATGATTTTGATATAAGTAGATAGTAAATAAGGTAAAAATACTGTATAATAGTAATATAATTTAACACACTTGTTGACATTTCAAAACAATAGTCTATAATATTTAGACATAACGAGAGGAGTGTGATTAATTATGCGAAGGATAAATAAAAATGTTTTTATAAATATTGAGAATAATAGCGAGTTTAATCACACTTACTTTGACAATGATATTAAATTTTAGTTAATTGCAGTGTGAACTCTCTATTAATGAGGAGTCTTTTTATTTAGAAAAGATTCTATGAATGGGGATGAAATAATGAATACAATAGATAGAACATTAAAGTATGTGGATTTGTATTTAGTAAACAATGATTTAGATAATGTTATAGATTACAAACTTCCAGATGGATATAGATTTGTTTTATTTAATGACGGAGATGAAAAAGACTGGGTTGAAATAGAAATGTCTAGTGGAGAATTTTTAACTTTTGATGAAGGAATGGAAGCGTTTAATCATTATTATGGAAGTCATTATGAAGAATTGAAAAAACTTTGTATATTTATAGAAAATGAACGAGGAGAAAAAGTTGCTACTTCTACTGCATTTTATTTGGAAAGTCCAATAAACGATATTACAGGTAATGTTCATTGGGTTTCTGTTAAGAAAGAATATCAAGGACAACATTTATCAAAACCTTTGATATGTGAAACTTTAAAACAAATGAGAAGATTAGGACATAAAAAAACATTATTACATACACAAACACATACTTGGTTAGCGGTAAAAGTTTATTTAGATATGGGATTTGAACCTTACAAAATGGAAGAACATTATTTAGGCTGGCAAATAATAAAAAAATTAACAAATCACAATAAACTTTTAAATGTGGGAGATATTGAAGTAGAAGAAATGTATAATCCTTTATATGCTCAAGCGTATGAATTTTTAAAAAGTATTTTTAATAAGCCATTTGTATATAAAGTTTGGGATGAAAAAGGTCCAATCATTGGTATCAACGATAATGGACAAGTACATTATTATAAATATAGTTTTGAAAATGAAAAATTACAGATAGTTGGTGAGAATAATGAGTATAGAAAAATTTTGTGAGAAATATGGATTTGGTAAAGTAATAAATATTACAAAGATATTTGGTGGCTTAATGCACAAAATGTCTAAGGTAGAAACAGATAAAGGTGTTTATTGTGTTAAAGTATTAAATCCAGAGGTAATGTCTAGAAAAGAAGCATACGGTAATTTTGTAGTCTCAGAATCAGTTTCTAATTTAGCAAAGAAAAATGGAATACCTGTATCTAGTGCATTAAATATTGATGGTAATTGTTTAACAAAACTAGATGATAAGTATTATATGGTATTTGATTATGTTGAAGGTAAAACATTAAAAGATGATGAGATAACTGTTGAACATTGTAAGAAGATTGGCAATGTTTTAGCACATATTCATTCATTAGATTATAAAGAAATAGGATTAGAACCTAATGTAGTTGAATATAAAAGATTATATGATTGGGAAAATTATATAAATAATCCTAATTTTAATAAAATGCCATATAAAAATGTATTCTTAAAGAATTATAAGAAATATAATTCTATGTTAAAAAGAGCAAATGAAAGATTTAATGCTTCAAATAAAAATCAAGCAATATGCCACTGTGATATGGATCCGAAAAATGTAATGTGGAATAATGATAATCCAATTATTATTGATTGGGAATGTGCAGGAGTTGCTAATCCAGAAAGAGAATTATTGGAAGATGCATTATGTTGGTCTGGATTTTTAAGTAATAATTTTAGTGAAGAAAAGTTTATAGCAATTTTCAAAG
>CATKYP010000212.1 GCA_949840855.1 uncultured Bacilli bacterium
TTTATGTGGTTTTAAGCATATAAGATAAAAGATTAATATAAATAAAATAGGGATCAAATAGTTTAAAAGAAAACATCTAATAACCAAGAATTTAAATAAATAATTATTGTAATAAAATAAAGTTAATTATTAATTTGTCTTTTAGATAAACTGAGTTTTTTACTAGCCCAGTTTTTATTATCATTATGATTCACTAGGTATTTGATAGTTTCATATTTCATTTGTTCATTCATTCTTAATTCTACCTTTCTCATTTTGTCACCTCAAGTGACATATTATATATTATTATTGAGGCATTTTCCAGGAATAACACTTAAGACATTATCACGGAATAATCATAGTAATCATACTGAATTTTTATTTTTCTTGCATTTTGTTCATTTTTGTAGTATACTATGAAGCGAATTAAAAGGGGGATTTTATGAAACTTAATATTAAAAAAATTAAATTGTATACAAAAGATGAATTATATTCTTGTTTATTGCCTATTATTAATAAAGTATATAAAAGTTATAATTACCTTAATATTTCAAAAGAAGAATATAAAGAGTATGTTATGCATATTTTGGAAAAGTGCCAAAACGAAGTTGATGATGAAAAACTTGCTGTATTTGATATATACTTTTCGGAAGAGTTAAAAAAATATACTAATAAAATATTATTAAAATTATTAAGAGATGATGATAATTTTGTGACAATTACAAGTAATTATATTTCTTTAAGATTCAGTGCTAAACTAGCATATAATGATATGCTAAATCAACTTAATAATATGACTAACTATTTTGATGATATAGGAGTTATTTTTTCTCCTGAACAGTGTATTAATATAATTGACAATAATGAAGTAGTTAAAAAATCATTAAAAGTAATTGTAAATAAAAATTTATTTTATATTAGAAATGGTAAAGCAAATGAGGTATTTGATAACAATAATCTACTTTCTTTAATAGAGACATATTGTATGCTAAATAATATATCAATTGGTGAAAAAAATATTACTATAGATGATGAGCTATATAATAAGTTTTTATCTAAAGATGATAAATGTGATGATAATGATTATTATGAAGAAGATACATTGAAAACTTATTTAAGGCAAGTTAAGAATGAGGGAGAACTATTGAGCACTGATGAAGAGTGTATGTTATTTAGAAATTATGCTAATGGTGATTTAAAGGCTAGAGAAATTATTATAAATAAAAACTTGGCCTTAGTTATTAGTATTGCAAGTAAATATAGAAATTTAGGACTTTCATTTTTGGATTTAATACAATCAGGTAATGAAGGTCTAATAATATCTGTTGATAGATTTGATGTTAAAGGTGGATATAAGTTTTCAACTTATGCCTCTCAGTGGATTCGAGCAAAAATTAAAGAGAATCTTGCTTGTTTAGGAAAGAGCATGTCATTATCTGTTTATGACTATTGTGAGTTAAATAAGTATAGGACTTTATTTACAAAATTAGAAATTGAAAATGGTAGAGAACCGACGGTTGAAGAAATGGCTAATATTTTAGGAATGTCAAAAGAAAAAGTGATGAATTTTAGAATATTATTAGATGATAGTGTGTGTATAAATATGCTTATTCCTGATTCTGAGCATGAGTTAGGGGAATTACTTCCAGATTTATCAGAAAATGTAGAGGAGAAAAATATTGATTTTGATTTAGAAAGAAAAATATCTAGTTTTATTGAAAGAAGTAATCTTAATCAAAGAGAAATGGAAGCTTTAATGTTAAGATATGGTCTTGGTGAAAATGAAAGTCATAAATTAGAAGAGCTAGCAAGTAAGTTTTGTGTTTCATCTACCCGTATTCAACAGATATTAGATAAGGCTATTTTTAAATTGATCAATTATAAAGAAATAGCAGAGTTCAATATATATATGGATAATCCAGATGAAGCCTTAGAAAATTTAGGAAGTATTAGAGAAAAATATAGACTTAAATATGATAAAGAGCTTGAAAAAAGCAAAAAAAGGCAAAAGAAAGCTAAAGAGAAAAAGTTAGTTAAAACATAATATTTTGAAGTTTATGATTATGTAGGGGGATAATTTATGAGTAAAGAAAACCAAAGCTTGAAATCTTTTACGAGTATAGAATTATATTCTGTACTTTTTCCAATTATTAAAGATATATATAATAGCTATAATTATATTGATATAGCTGATGATGAGTATAAGAGTTTAGCCTTATCTGTAATAGAAAAATGCCAGAAAGATATTTATAATCAAGAAAATTTAGATTTTATTACATATTTTTATATTGAATTAAGAGAGCAATT
>CATKYP010000213.1 GCA_949840855.1 uncultured Bacilli bacterium
TATTTCTTCCATTAATTTAGTCTTTTTTTTATCTTTACTTTTAATAGTATTTTTTATTTCTTTAGGTCCTTCATCAGTAGTAATTCCTAATTTCTGTTCTTGCTCTTCTATTTTTTTCCTATAATCAGATTGATATATTCTTTGAATACAATAGTTTTTAATACATATACTAAGTCCGTGACTAATACCATGCTTATTTATCTCTGATGATAAATTTGTTCCTACTTTAATATATTTATCATTATCTACTATTTTACCGTTGGGAGACTTTTTTATCGCAATCATTTTTGATTTTCTTTCCAAGACTCCTGCTATCTCTAGAGATGAAATTAAAGCTTTTGTTATTTGAGTATTTATATTTTCAATTATTTCATTCATTTCATCTATTGTTATTTTATCTAATTCTTCTTTTGTACCAGCATTCTTTATTTTTTCCAAGAATGATAATACTTCAGAACAATCTATTCCTCTTTTTGCTAATTCTTCTATTATTATATCAAATCCTGCTATTTTTATCGCTTGCATTTTTAAAATAGATTCTTTTATTTGCTCTTTATAGGTATTAATAACCAAATCATTAGACATAGCATCACCTTTATTCTTTTAATTTAGTATAACATAAAATACTATAAATATAGTAATGTTTTATTATAATTTATTTTCAAAAACAAAAAGATAGGCTTATTTCAGCCTATCGAGTAAGTTACAATACTTATTTGTTATTATAACTTCCACTTACTTGGTTAAGTCCATTTTGAACTAAACGTCTAGTGATTTCACCACCAACGCTTCCGTTAGCACGACTTGTAGCATCTGGTCCTAAATTAACACCAAATTCGTTAGCTATTTCATATTTCATTTTATCGATAGCTTGTTTAGCACCAGGAACTCTCATCTTCATTGAAGAATTATTTGAACTGTTGTTATTCATTGTTTTCACCTCCTACACTAATAGAATGTGAAAAATTCAAATTTTCATACTATTTTTTTTTTGGTAATTTATAGCAAATTTTTAAAGTCGCTATTTTTTTCATAGTTCTTGTCTATTTTTATTGTATAAATTGAATCTACTGCTTCCTTTATCATTTTTTGATAATTAAATTTATTTTCCATATTAATTGCTTGTTCTAACTCTGGATTAATAACTGGATGTTTTGGAACAAATATAGTACAACAATCTTCAAATGGTAAAATACTTATTTCATATGTATCTATTTTTTTAGCAATATCAATTATTTCAAGTTTATCAAGACAAGCGACTGGTCTTATAACAGGAATATTGGTAACATTATTTATTACATTCATACTAACTAGTGTTTGAGATGCTACTTGTCCTATACTTTCTCCATTAATAATAGCATATGCTTTATTTTTTTTGCATAATTCTTCCATTATTCGATACATCATTCTTCTCATTATTGTAATAGCATAATTATTATCACAACTTCTATATATTTCTTCTTGAATCTTTGTGAAATTTACAATATGTAAATTAATGTAATCTGTATAAACAGCTATTTTTTTTACTAAGTCTATAACTTTATTCCTAGCATCTAAACTAGTATGCGGAATAGCTTCAAAATATACAGCATCTATTTTTATCCCCCTTTTCATAGCAAGATATCCTGCTACTGGAGAGTCTATTCCTCCGCTTAACATTAAAAGAGCTTTAGGCTGGGTTCCTACAGGATAACCGCCAATTCCTTTATAACTGTTAAGGTAGATATATGTTTTTTCTTTTCTTATTTCTACTTGAACTAACATATCTGGATTATGGACATCTACTGTTATATCGTTAATATTTTTTAAAATATGTCCCCCAAGCATTTTTGAAAATGTTATACTATCATAACTAAATGTTTTGTCACTTCTTTTGGTTTCTATTTTAAATGTTTTAAATTCTTTATTATTAATAGCATTTAGACAATTTTCGTAAATACTTTCTATATTAGTATCACAAATATATGCAATATGATACATATGGATTCCAAATACTTTATTAATTATAGAAACAATATGTTCTAGTTCTTTATCTTCAAAATAAATATACATTCTTGAATTGTCATTTACTAGTTTAATATTATAATTCTTAAGATGATATAAGATATTTTTTTTTAAAGTATTTACAAAAAAGCTTCTATTACCCTTTTTTGTAGTAAGTTCTCCATATTTTATTAATATAACTCTTTCCATATACTTCTCCTATTTATTAAAAAACCGACATTTTATTATTGCCAGTTATTTTATTTATGTATT
>CATKYP010000214.1 GCA_949840855.1 uncultured Bacilli bacterium
AATCATTATATTCAATAATTTCTTTTTTTCCAAATATTTTAAATAAGCTTTCGATATCATTATTAATTGCTAAATCATCTAAAATTTGATTATAGGAATCAAAAAAACCTTTATTACGATAATACATTTCTTCAACAAAATATTTTTGACCTTTCAATAATCGCCTAGAAAATATTTTTCTCAAATTATTTTCATCATTTATAGCATTACCTTCCGTCCTTACTTCATTAAAGCAGCTAAGCATTGAAGACCTATCCTGTAATCCTATTCTGTTAATGCCTTCATTTTCTATAGCATGTCTAAATTCATGTAAAAATATTCTATCAATATTCATACCTTCACAATATCTCTTCAACATTGGTATAATAATAACTGATTGAAAACCTATATCTGTAAAATTAACTTCAAATGATCTAAATAATCCATTCTCAGAAATATTCAAAAGAGACGCAAAAGTAATATCGTCAAAATATAATCCCTTTTGATTTAAATTCTTTTTAATATTTTGTCCCCACAAACTATCATTTATCAACTTAACCTCTTTATTATATAAAATTTGCTCATTTTCATGTAAAAATTGTTTTAATTTAATATCATCATTTATAGGAGTTATACCAAGATTAACTGCTTCATCAACATATCGTTTTCTATCATTACACATATATACTATTAAATATAAAATTTTATGAACATCATAAGTAAATATATCAGTAATATTATGATACTTATTAAATAATAAAATGGTACTAGCTAACACCTGTTTATCTAACTCTTTATTCAACTTCTCATAATTATTCGCCATTCTTTTAATATAATCAAAATACTCTTCACTAACAGAAACAGTTGGATTAGCCTTCAAAAAATTATATGTAATATCTGGAGATGAATCCAAAATATATACTATATTACTAACTCTTTTCTTAATTAATGAGTCATATTTATAACCATATTTGGTGAGATAATATTTATATAAATATAAGATATTATCTTTTAATGTTTTTATAGGAAAAAGTATTCTACTAGTCTCATCTAAATCCATATTTTATTCTCTCCATTTCTTTGCGCATATTATAACATATTTATATTAAAAATCAAAATAAAAAAGTCATAAATTGACTTTTATTCTACAACTTCATATACAGAAGCTTGTTTTTTATCTCTTCCCAAACGTTCAAACTTAATTATACCATCAATTGTTGAATACAAAGTATCATCCTTACCTCTTCTAACATTCTTACCTGGAAATATTTTTGTACCTCTTTGACGATAAATAATAGATCCTGCTGTTATGAACTGTCCATCTCCTACTTTTGCTCCTAACCTACGACCAGCAGAATCTCTTCCGTTTGATGTAGATCCTTGTCCTTTATGGTGAGCAAATAATTGGATATTTAACTTCATAAAATTCATAGTTTCATCCTCCTTACTTTACTTGTATATTATCTGGATAGCTATTTTCTAACTCTTTTAACATATTAAGCATATTTTCAATAAGAATTTGTGTAACATTATCATTATTAATATAACTAATTATTACACTACCTTCACTTACTTTATATTTTAGACTATCTTTTCCAAGTAGTAAAATACCATTAATACTAGTAGTCACAATGCTACTTACTGCACTACACACAATATCTTTACCAAAATCAGCATACATAGCATGCCCACTTATCTCAATATTATGATATTTACTATCTTTTAATAAAATACTCACTTTAATCATAATTAACCATTAATTTTAGTAATTCTGATTTGAGTATAAGGTTGTCTATGTCCTTGAGTTTTACGATTAGCTCTTGATTTACTCTTATATTTATAGACTCTAATCTTCTTTTGTTTACCGTTTTTTACAGCTTCACCAGTTACAGTAACTCCTGTAAGATAAGGACTACCAACTTTATTATCAAGCATTAATACTTGATCAAAGTTTACTATATCTCCGCTTACAGCATCTAACTTTTCAACATAAATTTCACTACCTTCAGAAACATAGTATTGCTTACCACCGACTTTAATAACAGCGTTCATATTTCTACCTCCTTTTTCTATCTTAAGACTCGCTCTTAAGGTACTTTACACAAGTTTCTACCTTTTTGATGCGGTTTGAAGATGAGGCTTCAAACATCTAAATTCTATCATATATAAATATACAATGTCAAATATTTTTAAATATATCTAAGGCAATTGCATAAAAATAGGATGTCAAAATATAGTAAAATTAAAGTTTATAGTGGATAAAAACAAATAAATAAT